>CAZCRC010000285.1:0-3172 GCA_964500995.1 uncultured Actinomycetes bacterium | reverse complement strand
GCTCATCAAGCGGGCGCTCACAGCGTCGGACATGGACGCCCTGCTGGAACTCCGGGCGGGGATACCCGGCGGTTCCGGTGCGCCCATGACGGCGATCCTGCGCTCCATCGGGGACGATCAGACCACCGCTCCCGACATCAGGGAAGGGTCGATGTACTGGTCCTTGCGAAACCAGGTGCGGTTCATGGCCGCGCTGGCGGCTGGCGAGGTCGTCAACAAGCAGACCAGCGAGTACGTCCTCGACACCATGACACCCATCGACGAGCACAGTTGGGGTCTGGGCACGATCGGCGCATCGGCCTTCAAGGGGGGCTGGCTGGAGCCCTACACCGAGACCCGCCAGATGGGCATCGTTGATGGCTATGCCGTCGCCATCATCACGACGGCGGGTCCGGCGGTGCTCCAGACCGACGGTGACTCCGCCCACGTCAAGGCGATCAACCAATTGGCGAAGACCCTGCAGAAGTACCTGGCCGCAGACCAAGCAGACTCCTGACCGTCGAACTCGTCGAACCCGTCGGACTCGGGTGCATGCACTGCGTCCTAACCGATACAACTGATCCATGTCCGAGGAGCAGCAGGCCGCGACCAGCGCTGGGTCCGGCCCTCGCACCTTTCTGGAGGAGCTCGAGCAAGAGGCGCAGCAGCGGATCAACAACTTCGCCGATCCACGCCAGGAGTGGCGGCGACTGATCAGCGAGTTCGTCGGTACGTTCTTCCTCGTCATCGCCGCAGCCGGGGCCCCGATGGTCGGGCAGAAGTACCCCGGGACCGTGACGTTGGCCATGGCGGTGGTCGCGCCGGGGCTCATGGTGATGGGCGTGATCATGTTCATGGGCAAGGTCAGCGGGGCGCACCTGAATCCGGCGGTGTCGGTGGCGTTCTGGCTGCGGGGGGATTTCCCCGGCTCGCGGGTCCCCGGCTATATCGTCACCCAGGTCCTCGGCGCCTGTGCTGCGGCCCTGTTGCTCACGGTCTTGGTCGGTACGTCAGCCCACTACGGGGGCTCCTACCCGGGCGCGCAGACCACGGACTGGGCCGCGTTCGGCACCGAGGCTCTCCTGACGGCGGGATTGGTGAGCGTGATCCTCGGTACCTCCTCGGGGGCCCAGAGCATCGGCATCATCGCTGCGGTGGGGGTCGCCGGATACATCTCCCTCGCGGGCCTGTGGGCTGCGCCGCTGTCGGGGGCCTCGATGAATCCCGCTCGGACCCTGGGGCCGAACTTGGTCGGCGGCGACCTGGGGCCGTATTGGATCTACGTCGCAGGGCCGTTGCTGGGCGCGGTGGTGGCCGTCGGACTCGCCTACATCCTGCGGGGCAAAGGCGGCGGCACGACGGGGTCCCTGGCCGCGCAGGGAACGCTGCACCCGGACATCGCCGCACCGGGGAAGACCTGACCCGCGCCGTGACCGCTGTGGTCCCGTGGCCCACCTGGGCCGCCCACCTGACCACGCCCGCCGATCAGCGCGAGCGATGCGTGCTCGTTCGGTCGTACCGCCCCCTACGATCAGCCTGTGACCACCAACGAGCCCGCCGGGGTGCCCACCGACCCGAAGCGTGACGACGTTCCTGCGGCCGATGCCGTCGTGGCCGATGCGGACTCTCTGACCGCAAAAGCCGCGGATGCACCGACCACCGACGGTGCGGACTCCCCGTCCCCGGGGGGGCCGAGCGACGGCGGCGAGCTCACCGACGAGGAAGCCCGACAGAGCATCGGGGCCGGTGGCATCGACCGCAAGAAGTCGATCATCGGCGGCATCGTCGCGGTGGTGTTCCTGGCGATCGTGTTCACGCGCGTGATCCCGCAGATCGGCAGCTATTCAGAGGCCGCTGACTACGTCAAGGCAATGAGTGCCCTGTCGATCGCGGGCCTCGTGGCCGCCACGCTGTGGTACCTGTTCGTGTACGGCTGGCCGTTCGTGGCCGCGACCCCGGGACTTCGGTACAAAGAAGGTTTCATCGTCAACCAGTCGGCGTTCGCGGTGTCCAATGGGATCCCCGCGGGCGGAGCGTTCGGCCTCGGTCTCCAGTACGCGCAGTTGACCTCGTACAAAGCCACCCCCACGGTCGCCACTGCTGCCATCGGCGCGACGGGTCTGTGGAGCGTGTTCGTCACCTTGTTCCTGCCCGTCACCGGCATCCTGGCGTTGACGCTGAGCGGGGACGGCGCTGGCAGTTACGTCCTTGGCGCGGTCATCGGCGTGGTGGCTCTGGTGGTGATCGTCGGGCTCTTCGCGCTGATCCTGCGGTCGGAGAGCAACGCGATCCGGATCGGGACGTGGGCGGACAAAGTCGTCAACGGCATCATCCACAAGTTCAAGAAGGACACCACGATCGACCTGAAGGGACAGGTCCTCAAACTGCGCCATGACATCGTCCAACTGGTAGCCCGCCGCTGGCATGTGATCACCATCTCGCAGATCGCCGTGTCCTGGTCGCAGTTCCTGATCCTGTACGTTGCACTGCTCGGCGTGACCAAGAACGTCGG
The DNA here is from genome assembly GCA_964500995.1 of uncultured Actinomycetes bacterium. GTDB lineage: Bacteria > Actinomycetota > Actinomycetes > S36-B12 > CAIWTL01. The sequence continues at coordinate 681 of CAZCRC010000285.1, read as the reverse complement.
TATGCCCACGATCTGGGTGGCGTACGGCTGTTGGGCGATCTCTCAGCTCGGCATCATGATCCCGGTGACCCCCGGTGGTCTCGGCACCGTCGATGCGGTGCTGATCGGTCTGCTCACCACGTTCGGGGTCGATAACGGTGCTGCCACGGCGGCCGACCTGGTGTGGCGGGCGGCCTCGTACATCCCGCAGATGGCGGTCGGTCTGATCGCGATCTTCTATTGGCGCTGGGACATCAACCGCAAGAAGAAGAAGGCGGCAGCGGCCCCGTCGGCCACGGCCACCGGGGCGTGAATGAGCCCGGTCACCGGACGGCTTCCCCTCCGCCTGGCAACCGGGCTCTGACGAGAATCTAGGGGTGGGCGGCGAGCCGGTCACCCACCGACACGCGGTATCCCCAAGCTCCACCTCATGCCACCTGTCCACCGGTGTCCGATCTGTCCGTTTCGAGACCGGATCCAGTCTGACGCTGAGGCATGACCACTTCACAGTTCTGCCCTGAATCCCGCGACCTGGGCCGCCGGCCCGAAGAACTCCTGCCGGCGATTCCCTACCTCCTCGGCTACCAGCCGACCGACAGTCTCGTGTGCCTGTTCTTCGACCAGCATGACCAGATGCGCCTGAGTTCCCGCGTCGATTGGGATACCTGCCTGGCGGCTCCCGACGATGTGGCCGACGTCGTG
>CAZCRC010000284.1:0-3174 GCA_964500995.1 uncultured Actinomycetes bacterium | reverse complement strand
CCGGCCCACTCCCACACCGAGGCGCCCGTCTCGCAATGCTCGATCGCCTCGGCCATCGTCAGGTACTGCAGTTGGGGCTGCTTGTCGATGACGATCAGGTTCGTGTAGTCCTCGCTGCGGAAGCAATGATCGGCCACGCTGAGCAGCGTGTTCGCGTCCGGGGGCAGGTACACCCGTGCGATCTCGCCGCGTTTGGTGATCACGTTCTGGATCAGCCCCGGACCCTGATGACTGAAACCATTGTGGTCGTTGCGCCAGCACGTGCTCGTGAGCAGGACGTTCAAGCTCGGCACCGGTTTGCGCCAATCCAGCAGCGTCCCCTCTTCGAGCCACTTGCTGTGCTGAATCGTCATCGACGCACTGACCATGGCGAACGCCTCGTACGTCGCGAACAGACCGCGGCGTCCGGTCAGCGTGTACCCCTCGAGCCAGCCGTGGCAGTTGTGCTCGCTCAGCACCTCCATCACGCGGCCCTGCGGCGAGATCTTGACGTCGCGGTCGATCAGTTCCTCCATGAACGACCGGTCGCTGACTTCGAACACCGACCCGATGCGGTTGGAGTTCGTCTCGTCGGGACAGAACACACGGAACGCATCGGGGTTGCGGGTGTACATGTCGCGCATGAGGTCGCCCATGACGCGAGGGCTCTCCATCCGCTGGGTCGCCGGCGATCCAACCTCGACCTCGTACTCGCGGAAGTCGGGGTGGTCGAACGGGTGGTTCGCGGCATTGCCGTTCGTATACGGACTCCCCGTCATGCGCTTGCCGCCATGCGGGTTGGCGGACCGAACGAGTTCCACCGGGCTGCCAGCTTCGTCGAACAACTCGTCGGGTCGGTAGGACTGCAGCCAGTCCGACAGGATCTGCAGGTGCTCGGGGTTGCCCTTGACGCCGCTGAGCGGAACCTGGTGGGACCGCCACGAATCCACGACCTGCACCCCGTCGACCACCGCGGGACCGGTCCAGCCCTTGGGGCTGCGCAGGATGATCATGGGCCAGCGCGGTTGCCCGGACGTTGCCTGGCCCACGTCTGCCGCCGTGCGGGCCTCGGTCTGGATCGCCTGGATCCGGTCCACGGCGTCCTCCACCGCGCGGGCGAAGCGGTGGTGCATGCCGGGGAGGTCGTCGCCCTCGACCTCGATGACGTCGTACCCGTGTCCTTCGAGCAGCTTGCGCAGGTCGGCGGGGTCCTTGCGGGCGAGCACGGTGGGTCCGGCGATCTTGTAGCCGTTCAGGTGCAGGACAGGCAGCACGGCGCCGTCGTGCACGGGGTTCAAGAACGAGATGCCCTTCCACGACCCCTCCAGCGGACCGGTCTCGGCCTCGCCGTCACCGACCACCGCCAGGCTGATCAGGTCCGGATTGTCGAAGGCCGCGCCGAAGGCGTGGGTGAGTACGTACCCCAGTTCGCCGCCCTCGTGGATCGAGCCCGGCGTCGTGACGCTGACGTGGCTGGGGATTCCGCCCGGGGCGCTGAAGCGGCGGCACAGCGTGCGCATCCCGGCGGCGTCCTGGGGGGTGTCCGGATAGGCCTGCGACCAGGTGCCCTCGAGCCACGATGCGGCGGTGATCGCCGGGCCACCGTGACCCGGACCCGCGAAGTACACGACGTCGAGGTCGCGCTCGCGGATCAGCCGCGCCATGTGGGCGTAGATGAAACCGAGTCCGGGTGACGTCCCCCAGTGCCCGAGCAGCCGCGGCTTGATGTCGTCGTTGGTCAGTGGCTCGCGCAGCAGCACGTTGTCCTGCAGGTAGATCTGGGCGACCGTCAGGAACATGTCCGCCCGCCACCAGGCGTCGATGCGGGCGAGTTCGTCGTCGGACAGGAACTGATCGGACATGCGGGACTCCCGGGATGCTGCGGCGACTCGGCCAGTCTGGCACCGGGACCGCAGCCCTGCCCCGGACATGGACACCTGCCCATGGAGTCGTCCGTTTTGCCCGCCGGGGGCAGGTGTGTGCTTACGCGAGCTCGCGCTCCAAGACCTCTTCGGTCAGGGTGTAGCGCCGGATGAGTAGCAGGCTGAGTGCCATAGCGATGGCGGGCAGCACGGCCAGGGCGACCACGATTCCGGTCAGGGCCTGGTCGGTCTGGGCGGTCCCCTCGCCGCCGGCCGAGGACACGAAGCCGAACACTCCCAGGATGAGTCCGACGATGCCAGGGCCGACTGCGAAGGCCGCGGTTTCGCCCGCGGTCCACAGTCCGGTGAGCATGCCGCTGCGTCGCTCACCGGTGCGGGCCTCGTCCACCGACACCGTGTCCGGCAACATCGCCAGCGGGAACAACTGCATGGCGGCGTAGCCGATTCCCATCAGCGCAACGAGCGCGATGATCCCCGCCTCGGGGAGCACCCGGGCTGCCAGCAGGCCCAGGACCCCGACCAGGTAGAACAGCGATCCGAGTACGAAGCCCTTGGTCTTGTCCGAGCGCTGCCCGTACCAGTTCCACAGCGGCATCACCACGATCGCGGGCCCGACGAGTGCCGCGAAAAGAATGGACTCCGCGCCCGGGTTCTGCAGGATGTAGCGGGCCACGTAGGGAACGGTCGCGAGCATGGCGGCATTGGCCAGTGCCTGCAGGACGAACGCCCCCCACAGCGGCAGGAAGTACTGGTTACCCCGGGCGGCCCGCCACGCGATGAGCAGATTCGCACTGCCGGACGGGACGCTCGTGCGGGGGGCCTTGCGGGTCCCGATGACGGCGATCAGCATCGACACCCCCATGAACAGCCCGATCACGATGGCCATCACGGTGTGTCCGGTGTAGCCACCGCCGCCGGCGTTGACGAGCACAGGAGCGAGCGCGCCCGAGATCAGGATCCCCAACGTCAGCGCCACGATGCGGAACGCCACCACCGAGGTCCGCTGCTTGTAGTCCGACGTCATCTCCGCGGGCATCGAGACGTAGGGGACCTGGAACAGTGCGTACGCGCTGGCCGCCAGCAGGAATGTGACACCCACGATCAATGCGCTGACCGTCGGGTCGAGTCCGGCCGGGACCGAGAAGAGCACGACGAAGAACACCGGCAGCAGGATCGCGCCCGCGAGCATCCACGGTCGCCGCGGGCCCATGCGGCTATTGGTCCGGTCCGACCAGCCGCCGACGATCGGGTTGAAGATGACGTCCCAGAACTTGGGGATGGCCACCGCGAGTCCGGCGATCGCGGCCGCGAC
>CAZCRC010000283.1:0-3208 GCA_964500995.1 uncultured Actinomycetes bacterium | reverse complement strand
TGATGGGGGTGGGAGCGCCCTGATACACGTCGGGCGCCCATTCGTGGAACGGCACCGCCGCCACCTTGAACAGCATTCCGACGCTCAGCAGCGCGATACCGCCGAGCAGCAACCCACTCAGTTGCGGTTGGCCCGCGACCGCGTCCGCGATCCCGCCGAAAGACACGGTCCCGGCGAAGCCATACACCAAAGCTGCGCCGTACAAGAAGAACGCCGAGGAGAACGCCCCCAGCAGGAAGTACTTCATGGCGCTCTCCTGGCTCAGCAGGCGCCGACGTCGAGCCATCCCCGCGAGCAGGTACAGCGGCAGACTCATGATCTCGAGGGCGATGAACATGAGCAGGAGGTCGTTCGCCGAGACGAACAGCATCATGCCGCCGGTGCAGAACAGGAACAGGGGCCAGACCTCGGTCTGGAAGTACCCGCGGGCCGTGAATTGCCGCTCATCCTCGGAGCCGGGCATGGCCGAGGCGCGGGCTGCGAACGCGTCACCGCTGGGGTCGACGCTGCGTTCCCTCATCAGCAGCGCCACCAGCACGGCGGCGAGGACGATGCTGCCCTGCAGGAACAGCGCCGGGCCGTCGATGGCACCAGATCCGTCGACCACCAGTTGGAAGGAGCCGGCCGCCACCACGATGGTCCCGAACGCTGCGATCAATGCGGCGAACGCCAGCGCGATCTGGATCGGCCGACGGCTGGAGCGAGGCGCGAAGGCCTCGACCATGACCCCGATGCAGCCCGCTCCCAACACGATGATGATGCTGGCGAGTTGCTGCCACTGGATCGTGGGGAACGTCACCGTGGACTCGGCTGCGAGGACACTGATCATGGCTGCACCCCTTCGGTGGCCAAGGGCACGACAGGCGTCGGGTCGGTGGCACCCACCTGCGCCATGACGTCGTCGACGTACGGGTTGAGCACCTCAAGCGCGGGCGCCGGGTAGAACCCGAGGAAGATGACCACAGCGATGATGGGCGCGAGCGCGACCTTCTCCCGGGTGTTCAGGTCGAGCATGCCGCGAGTGTCCTCGTCGGGTTCGCCCGTCATGGTCCGCTGGTAGAACCACAGCACGTAGACGGCCGCCAAGATGATGCCCAGCGTCGCGAACGCACCCACCCAGGGATATCGGGTGAACGCGCCCAACAGCACCAGGAACTCCGAGATGAACGTACTCAGCCCCGGCAGCGCCACCGCGGTGAGGCCCGCGATCAGCATCATGCCCGCCAGGACCGGCGCCGGTTTCGAGACGCCGCGGTAGTCGGCGATGGCAGAGCTGCGCCGTCGGGTGATCATGTACCCCGCCACCATGAACAGCAAGGCCGTGCTGAGGCCGTGGCCGAGCATGTAGAACGACGATCCGACCTGCCCTTGAGTGGTGAACACGAAGATGCCCAACACGATGAAGCCGAAGTGCGAGATCGACACGTAGCCGAACATGCGCTTCATGTCGGTCTGACCGATCGCGACCAAGCCGCCGTAGAAGATGCTGACGATCGACAGCGCGATGATGATCGGTGCCGCTGATTGGGCGGCTTCGGGGAACAGCGGCAGGCAGAACCGCAGCATGCCGAAGGTGCCGAGTTTGTCGAGCACACCGATCAGCAGGATCGCGGTGCCGGGCGTGGCCGAACCCGACGCGTTCGGCAACCAGGTGTGCTGGGGCCACAGCGGGGCCTTGATCGCGAAGGCGATGAAGAACGCCCAGAAGATCCAGGTCTGCAGAGTCGGATCGATGTCGATGTCGATCAGGCTGGGCAGGTACAGCGTGGGATCGCCCAGGACATCAGCCGACGCGTACCAGAGGGCCGCGAGCCCGGCCAGCATGATCAACCCGCCGGCCAGGCTGAACACCAGGAACTTCACCGCCGCGTAGGTGCGCCGACCGGTGCCGTAGCGCCCGATCATGAAGTAGACCGGGATCAGGACGGCTTCGAAGAAGAAGTAGAACAGGAAGACGTCGAGCGCTGTGAACAGCGCCAGAGTCATCGCCAGCATCAGCAACATGAGCGCGAAATAGCCCCGCGCCTGACCGGGTGACTCCGCCGAGTCGTTCTGAGCCGCGGAGTCCTCGACGTCGTTCCATCCCGCCAAGATGACCAGTGGTGTGAGCAGCGTCGCCAGGAACACCATGATCAGACCGAGCCCGTCGACACCCAACGCAAAACTGATGCCCAGCGAGGGGATCCAGGTGTAGTTGTCGATGAGTTGGAACGGCTCCGCCGAGGCCGGGTCGTACTGGGTGATCGCGATGATCGCCACGACGAATGTGGCGGCCGCGAATGCCAATGCCAGTTGCTTGGACCGGGCCGCGGGACCGGGGAGGAATCCCACCACGGCAGATCCGATGAGCGGGACGAGGCACAGGATGGTCAGGATTCCCATCACAACCACCTCCCCACCGCGAAGATGACACCCAAGGCCACCACACCGCCCACCATGGTCAAGGCGTAACTACGGGCGTAGCCGGTCTCCCAGAGCTTCAGCCGTTCGCTGAGGCCGCCGATGCCCGAGGCGATCCCCCGGACCGCGCCGTCGACCGCGCGGTTGTCGAACCACACCAGCCACCGGGTCAGGTACTGACCGGGGCGCATGAAGAGCGCCTCGTTGACGGCGTCACCGTACAGGTTGTGCCGCCCTGCCAGAGTGAGGACGGAGACGTCCTGTGGGGCCGAGCGCGGCACTGGGCGCATCGCATACAGGTACCAGCCGATGCCGATGCCGACCACAGCGATTGCGATGCTGAGCAGCTTCAGCGGAATCTCCGGAATGGGCGGGTGGGCGGCTTCGAATCCGGTCACCGGGGACAGCCATTCCTCGATCGGGGCGACGTACACGAAGAACAGGCCACCGAACAGGGCGCCCACACCCAGGATCAGCATGGGGATCGTCATCACGGGCGGCGACTCGTGGGGGTGGGTTCCCTCTTCCCAGCGCTCTTCGCCGAAGAACGTCATGGCCAGGATTCGAGTCATGTAGAAGGCCGTCATCCCGGCGACAGCGAGGGCGCAGATGCCGGCGAACAGGTTGACCCCGAGGGCAGCGTCGATGATGCCGTCCTTGGAGAACCACGAGTCGAACGGCGGGAGTCCGGAGATTCCGAGGAACCCACAGATGAACGCCACCATGGTGACCTTCAGCGCCACGCGGAGAGCCCCATACAGGCGCATGTTCTTCTTCATGGCCGCGACGGCCGGCGTGTCCGTATTCA
>CAZCRC010000282.1:0-3226 GCA_964500995.1 uncultured Actinomycetes bacterium | reverse complement strand
TGCCCATCTCGACCACGGCGGCGTCGTGGCGCACCATCGCCATGTCGCCCATGTCCCGGTAGTGGAACTCCTTGGGCGGCTTCCCCTTGATCTGGCGATGGATGTTCGTGCCGACAGCGAGCCCCTGCTGCTTGGCGACCGACCCCAACTGGGGCAGCGGGTTGGCACGGTCCGCGGCACCGTCGCCGATGCAGTAGACGTTGTCGAATCCGGGGATCCGCAGATCGGGATCGATGACGACGCGGCCGCCTCGGCCGGTCTCGGGCGCTGGGGTCAGCGGCGGACCCGCCACGCTCAGGCCGCCCGCCCAGATGACCATGTCCGCGTCGATCGTCGACCCGTCGTCGAGCGTCACTCCTGACTCGCTGACCGCCGTGACCTCACGGCCCAAGTGCAGGTTCACACCGGCCTCGGTCAAGGTCTTCGTGGCGAACTCCTGGCCCACGCTGGACATCGCCGAAAGTGGCGCGGCGGCGTGGTCGACGATGTGCAACTCGTGCGAGCGGCCGGCGAAGTTGGGGTAGGTCCGTGGCAGGACGTCGGTGAGGATGTCGAGGAGTGCCCCCGTGACCTCGACTCCGGTGGCGCCGGCTCCGACCACCACGATCCGGAACTGGGAGGTGCTCTGGGTCATTACTTGGACTCGTCGCTTGATCGCGGTGGCGTCCGGTCCGGTGTACAGCGGCAGCGCATGTTCCGCGGCACCGGTGACGCCGAAGAAGTTCACGGCTGCCCCCGTGGCGAGTACCAGGTGGTCACAGGTCAAGGTGGCGCCGCCCGCGAGTGAGACGGACCGGGAGTTGAGATCGACGGCGGTGACCTCGTCTGCGACGGAGTTCACGCCGTCCATGTGCGCGAAGTGGAACTCCAGGTCGTCGAGTTCGATCAAGCCCGTGGCGGCCTGGTACAGCATCGGCTGGAACGTCTGGTAGCCGTCCCGGTCGACGAGTGTGACATCGACTTTGTGTCGGGCGAGCTCGTGTGCGGCGTAGTAGCCGCCGAACCCGCCGCCCACGATCACGACGGGATGGTGGATGGTGGTGCCGGTCATGCTGCTTCTTCCGGTAGGTGGAGGGTGCCGTCCTTGACGAACTTGCTCGACAGCCAGGCGTGAGCCGCCGCGGGGGTCGGCAGTTTCGGGTCATCGTCGGGGTGAATCCCCAAGAGTCTCGCCGCGCTCGCCAACGTCGCCTGGCCGAGCTCTGAGACGTACTGGTGCCCAGCAGCCTTGTAGGCCGCGATCGCCATGGCTGCGGTGGGTTCGTCGCCCGGTCGTTCCTGTTGCGCGTGCGGGTTGGGACCGCCGGGGACGTAGGGCTGGATGGTGAGTTGGTGCATGTCCTTGCGGGGGTGCCGCCGATTGAACGCTGCCTCGATCGTTGCCGCGCAGGCGTCACGTGCGGTGAAGGCGCCGCCGAGTCCCAGCGATTCGCGCAAGGTGCGAGTCATGGACGTGTTCGCGTGCAGATCGTCAATGACCGTTCCGCGTTCGGTGTGGGCCGAGACCAGGATCGTGGGCACTCGGATGCCGTAGCGATCGAACCCGAACCCCTCTTGTGCCTTGTGGTGGTCGGGTGGGACCGCCGCCGGCGGCGGAACATGGTCGAACGTGCCGCCGTGCTCATCGAACATGATCATCAGAGCCGTCTGCTCCCATTGCGGCGAGGTGCGCACGGCGTTGTAGATCTTGGCCAAGAACTGTTCGGCCGCCCGGATGTCCGTCGGTGGGTGGTAGTCGCACACGTCGCCGTAGAACATCACCGGCTCGACCCACGAGTAGCGCGGCAAGGTCCCGTTGGCGGCGTCGGCGTAGAACGAGGGCATGTGTCGGGAGTGGGTCTTCCACATCTTGCGGTGACGGGCACCGGCCAGGTTGATGGCTTCGAGTGGGACGACCTGCGACTCGTCGAAGTAGCAGGTCCAAGAGACACCCTGATCGGTCATGCGCTCGAACAGGTTCGGCAGGTCGTTGTTCCACGCGTAGTCCCACGTGATGTCGTTGTCGACGCGACCGGCGCTGGTTCCGGCGTGGAAGAACGACCGATTCGGAAACGTGCACGTCGGAACATCCGCATGCCAGTGCGTGAATACGGCGTACTGCTGCGCCAACTCGTTGATGACCGGGGCGGTCTGCGGCGTGAACACGCCGCCGATCGACTGCATCTCGTGGTCGGTGAGGGTGCGGCCCGTCTGCCACAGCGAGTTGTAGTAGAAGTCCAGGGCGAAGCCGTCCATGCCGGCGATGTCACCAGGCTGGGGAGCGTTGAACGGAGCTTCCATCATGCCGGGGAACGACAGGTACGGCGGCTTGCCGGCGTTGGACTCGGGTAGGTATCGCCCATAGATCTGCGCGTTGACGTTGGGGTAACCCTCGCCGGGGTCGGGGATCGGGTCGGTGAAGCTGGCCGTGGGGCCGACCCTCACCACACCGCCGGGGTAGGGCAGTTCGATCGAGGAGTCGCGCAGGCCGTCCTCGGCCTTGATGTGAGGGAGGTGGCCCAGCAGATTGTCGAACGAGCGGTTCTCGAACATGACGACCACCCAGTTGGTGATCTTCTCGATCGACATGTTCAGTGCCCTCCGGTTGTGATGCCTGGCGTGCCCGGTCAGTCTCACGATCCGAAGGCGGGTCGGCAACAGCAATGACCCGAAGGCACCCAACAGCCCGGATTCCCGCGGGTCAGGGTCCGGGGAGGGGTGGGTCGTGGTGGTCGGTGTGGGTGATGCCGTGGGGGTCGGTCCAGGTGTAGGTGGTGTCGGGGTTGTTGGTGAGGTGCCAGCCGACGTGGGTTTTGAGGTTGTGGTGGCGGCGGCAGGCGCGGGCCAGGTTCTCGGGTGTCGTCGGGCCGGTCGGGTAGGGGGTGATGTGGTCGAGATCGGTGCGGGTGTGTCGGCAGCCGGGCATGCGGCAGTACGGTTCACGGGCTCGTAGGAGGCGGGCGACGGCGGTGGTGGGGGTGTAGGTGGTGGGGCTGGTGGCGATCACGATCCCGGCGGTGTTGGTGCTCCAGGCCCGCCACTTGCGGTCCGCGGCCAGGTCCCGGGCCACCTCGGCGGGGACGGGCCCGCATCCGGGCAGGTGCGCGGCCTGGTCATCGCCGCCGAGGAGGGTGGACGCGGCGATGACGACGGCGACCTCACCGGTGTCGGGGGCGGCGTGGGGACTGAGTTGGGGGTCGAGGAGGAGGTCGGTGAACACGTCGGCGCGGATCTGGTCCATCGTCCG
>CAZCRC010000281.1:0-3241 GCA_964500995.1 uncultured Actinomycetes bacterium | reverse complement strand
TAAAAAGTGATGATGGCTCACCACAGAACATCCGCGCCCATGCTGGGGATACCGGGCCATAGCGAACGGCGAAACTTTCGCTGACGCAAACTATGCATCGTCCGTCCGAAAGGAGGACATCATGCAGAAACTCATCGCAGTCGTCGTCATCAGCTACTTCGTCGTTCTCGGCGCGCAGCTCGTGGCATTCTCTCTCTTGGCTCTCGACCGCGAGCTCTGGGAGAACCTCGCTATCGCAGCGGTCTTCACCCTCGTCTCAGTGCTACTGGGCCTCCACTTCAAAGGAGATTATGCATGGACACTGCCCGCATCCGCTCCCTCCTCGACGAACGAGATCGCATCGACCGCGACCTAGCGAGCGCTTTCAACGGCAACGGCCACACGAAGAAGGCTATCACTTGTAGTGTTTGCAACGAGGAGGGCCACACAGCAAGAACGTGCAGCAAGCGAAACTCCGGCCAATCCGTCAGCGGAGATGATGCAGTATAATTAAGACGGACGCTCGCCCTAGCAATCCTGCTCGCACAACGCGGTCAGGTAGCTAGGGAGAGCGAAATGAAAGTCGCATCGCTCTACGAGAGCGTGACCTCACAGATCATTCAGGAACTTGAACAGGGTACTGCACCCTGGGTAAAAGTGTGGGACAGCCAGGCCGGAGGCTTTCTTCCCGCAAACGCTTCATCGAGGCGATACTACTCCGGCATCAACATCCCTATTCTCTGGGCAGCGGCGGGCCGTCACGGCTACCCGACGCATGAGTGGATGACATTCAAGCAGGCGCTCGCACTTAATGCGTGCGTCCGCAAAGGAGAACGCGGGACATCCATCGTCTTCGTGAAGAAACTTGTTCGCGAGGAAGAGAACGCCGACCCGAAGAGCATCACGGTCCTCAAGACCTACAGCGTCTTCAACGTCGCGCAGATCGACGGCCTACTCCCGAGTGTGCGTCCAGATGCCGTTCTACGGCCCCTGGAAGCCTGCTACGAGGGCATCGAGCAATTCGTTAAGGCAAGCAAGGCTCAGGTGCTCCACGGCCCATACGAGCCCTGCTACATCCCCTCTAAGGACGCCGTGTGCCTCCCGGCACGCGAAGCATTCAAAGGCGACGAGCACTACTACGCAACTCTCCTGCACGAATGCGTCCACTGGACTGGGGCCGAACACCGGCTCAAGCGCCAACTCAAGAACCGCTTCGGCACAAAAGACTATGCCGCCGAAGAACTGGTAGCCGAACTAGGCGCAGCGTTTCTGTGCGCGCACCTCGGCATCAAAGGCGAGCTTCGGCACGCCGGCTACATCAAGACGTGGCTCACACTCCTCAAAGAAGACCCGCGCGCCATCTTCACCGCCTCAGCCAAAGCGAGTGAAGCGGCAACCTACCTGCGGAGCTTCAGCGAGAAAGTCGATGCGGAGATAGTGGATGAAGGTCTGCGCCCCTAGCGGGAGGGGTCGGTGCAACTCCGGCAATCCGCACCAAACTACAGGCCGTACCTCGCGTGCGGCCTGATTTGCACACAACCAGGGCGCTTGTATAAAGGGTTTCGGCCTAGCGCCGACGAACTGAGATAGCTGCGATAGATGGGGCGGGGCGGATGCCACTTTCGGAAGTAGACGCGAAGCATTTCAATCAGGCTGCACAACTTCCTTATGGCCTCACGGTCGACCACGTGCGCTCGTCGATGAATTCGTTCCTCGACTTCATCGGCTTCATCAACGACCAACTCGCCACAAGGAGTATCCAACCGCTTGAAGCGATGCTCATGCCAGCAAACTTCAGCAGCATGGTTGGAGAATTCGCTACGAGCGCCATTCCGCAGCACTGCAAGACGCTCGTGAAGAACCAGTATCACAACGGACACCCCGACCTCCTCCCTGCCGGGAAGTACCCGAAGAATGCGTGCCAGTACGGCCACGAAGGCATCGAGATCAAAGGCAGCCGTTACCTGAAAGGCTGGCAGGGCCATAACGCCGAGGAGTCGTTCCTCATGGTGTTTTGCTACGAGTCCGGTAGGCCGACAGATGAACTGAAGAACATCGCGCCGAAGCCATTCAAGTTTCTATTGGTATGCGGTGCAAAGCTCGAAGAGAGTGATTGGACGTTTGCGGGCCGCAGCGAGACGAGCCGCAGAACCATCACGGCAACAATCAACGCCAGCGGCTACAACAAGATGATCCGCAACTGGATATACAAAGCGCCCTAGACGACGAGCTTCGTGAGCCCTGGGATGCCCTCTTGCGCTATCTTGAAGAACTGCTCATCGCGCTCGATGCCGATGCTCCGATAGCCGACAGCAGAGGCTGCTGCGATTGTAGAGCCACCGCCCATGAAAGGATCGAGTACAACACCAGTGCCAAGCGGAAGCGATGCGCGCACTAACTGACGCATGAGCGCCTGCGGCTTTAGCGATGGATGGTTTGAAATAGCACGCTCTTCTTTGCGTGTAGGGCTTGAACGAATAACGTCGCCAAACGGCAACTCATCCGAGATACGACGCAGTCCGCCAGTGCCGTACTTCTTCAGGTTCTCGTGGACACGACCCTCGCAGGGTTTGCGGAACAGACCCCACGGCTCCCACTGAGACTTTGGCATAACGGATACATCCGGGTACATCTTCTCTGCACCCTTTGGACGGTCCCCTCCTCGAAGCGTTTGCACCAGCCGGATAATCTCGCCGCGCTTCTCAAAACCCGCCTCTAGCATTGGCAGATAGACCACGTGCGAGAGAAGTGGGTTTGTCGCAATCATCACGTGCGCGCCGGGTGTGAGGATACGAAAGGCCGCTGCCGCGAACTCCTGGAAGAAGACCTCAAGTTCGTCGAGCTCTTTCTTGGTGAGCACCGTGAAGCGCGGAAGTGGAGCACGCTTCGAGCCGTCGAACGATGGGGGTATGCGCCAGACACCACCCTTGTTTCCGTTGCGGAGCTTCGTCGTTTCTTTCGCTGTGAACTCCTTCAGGCCGTAGGGGGGATCAGTGACGATAGCGTGGACGGAGCACTCTTTCTGCTTCCCCATCCAGGCAATGCAGTCGGCTTCCACAAGCCGGTACTTCCCAAGCCTCTGGACGCGGGCGACGTGAGCCTCAACGTCAAAATCGAATGCGGTTTGGACGCTCAAAGGGGCGGCTCCGGAAAAGGTCTGCTGATTCGTAAATACACGGATGCGGAGCGGTAATCCACACCCTCGCCATACGGAGTCCCGAACGCCTGCTACTCTAAGGACATATGATCATCACGCGCATAG
>CAZCRC010000280.1:0-3269 GCA_964500995.1 uncultured Actinomycetes bacterium | reverse complement strand
CGGGGTCGGGGTCTGAGTGGAACGTCGGCGGAGGGACCGGCCACATCGGCGGTGCCGACGGGAATGGCAGGGGGAGCGTGCCGTCGTCGGGGGGCAACTCGGGCGTGCGCCACGGTTCCGGGGTCGGTTCCGCAGTCGGATCCGGCGTCGGTTCCGGGGTGGGATCCGGGTCGGCCGGAGCGGGATCGCCCGGTCCGGCGTCCCCGCCAGGTCCGGCGAAGAGCAAGTCATACACCCCGGCCACCTTTTCGGGGGTGGCGTTGTCGAGCAGCCACCCCGACCCACTACCGGCTGTCGCGTCAGGGTTCCTGCCGTAGTAGGTGGCCAGCACGCCGGCGACGTGGGGGGAGGCCATCGACGTCCCGTTCCAACTGGCCACCGAGCCATCCGGGAGCATCGAGGCGATCCCGACCCCCGGTGCCGCAAGATCCACGCAGTCGCCGAAGTTGCTGAACCACGCGAGCTCGTCGGTCTGCTGGTCGCCGGTTCCACTCACTCCTTGCGCGGCAGTGGTGATGGCGGTGGGGGCTGATCCCGGGCTCGTCGCGCAGGCATCCATCGACTCGTTCCCGGCCGCTACTGCCGCGGGAGTCCCAGCCGCGACGAGGTTGGCGATCGCCAGATTCATGGCCGCGCTGTAGCTGCCCCCGAGTGACAGGTTCGCGACGCTGGCAGTCGGCGCATTGGCTGCCACCCAGTTGATTCCGGCGATGACATCCGAGGTCCAACCGCTGCCCCCGCAGTCGAGGACCCGGACCGCGTGGACGGTGGCTCCGGGGGCGACCCCGTAGCCATCAGATCCCGCTGCTGTGCCGGCCACATGAGTGCCGTGGCCATGGCAGTCCTCGGGCGGCGTGGTCGGGTCGACCAGGTCGATCCCGTCCCCCACCCGATCCTTGAGGATCTCGGTCTCGGTGATTCCGGTGTCGATGACGTAGAGGTGGGTTCCCGCCCCGACGTCGGAGTTCGTGTAGGACCCATCCAGGGGGAGGTCGCGTTGATCCAGGCGATCCAGCCCCCAGGACTGCACGTCCGCACTCAAGGCCACGGGATGGTCCGGCTCCACCGCAATCACTCCTGGCAGGTCGGCCAAAGCGCCCGAACTGTTGGGCGGCGCGGCCACCACCAATCCATTGAGGGTCGCGCCACGCAGGGTGCCGATCGGCTCCACGTCGGCGTCCAGGGCGGCCCGGACATCCCGCAGGTCGGATCGGCGTTCGACGGTGACGATCAAGCGCTCGTCGGGGTTAGCTGCGGCGGCGACAGGCGGCGTGGTCAATCCCCCGATCGCGACGGTCATCGCGACGGCACCCAGCAGCAGAAGCCTGTTCATCATCGGCACTCCTGCTGCCATGCTCCGGCAGTGAATCAGCTTGTGGCAATCCGACGGCCGCGGCGTGACCCACATGCCGGAACGTTCGATCGGGCGTATCGCTAGGGTCAGGGAGTGCCGAGCCTCGAGGTGTCCCTCGCCGATCCCGCGTGGCTCATCGTCGCGCTCCTGGCTGGTCTCCTCGCCCGCGGGGTCGGCCTCCCTCCGCTCGTCGGCTACCTGGGGGCCGGCTTCGCCCTCAACGCGCTGGGCGCCGAAGGCGGGCAACTACTGACCGAGATGGCGGACCTCGGCATCTGGCTGCTGCTGTTCAGCATCGGTCTGAAACTCGACCTGAAGCTCTTCGCCCGCCCGACGGTGTGGATCGTCGGGACGAGCCAACTGGTCCTCTTCACCGTGATCCTGTCGGCGGTGGCACTGCTGGCGATCACGCTGGGACTCGGACCACTCGCTGGGTTGGACCAGTCCGATGCACTGCTCATCGGGTTCGCGTTGTCGTTCTCGAGCACGGTCTTCGCGGTGAAGGTGCTCGAGGACCTGGGAGCGTCGAACTCCGGACACGGCCGAATCGCCATCGGCATCCTGATCCTGCAGGACGTCTTCGCCGTACTGTTCCTCGTGTTCTCCGCCGGAAAGGTCCCCAGCGTCTGGGCTTTGACCCTGATCCCGCTTCTGGTGGTCCTGCGGCCCATCCTGAACGCGCTGTTGGATCGGGTCGGGCATCGCGAGCTTCTGATGTTGTTCGCCGTGTCAGCGGCCCTGGGCGGCGCGGCGCTGTTCAACCTGGTGGGACTCAAGGCCGATCTCGGCGCTCTGGTCCTGGGGCTGCTCCTGACCACGAACCCGCGCGCGGGCGAACTCAACCGCAGCATGGCGTCGCTGAAGGACCTGTTCCTCGTCGCGTTCTTTCTGAGCATCGGCATCGACGCGCTTCCCACGTGGGGTGGGGTGCTGGTCGCCCTCCTCTTCCTGCTCGTGCTGCCGATCAAGCCACTGGGCTACTTCTGGTTGTTCACCCGCGCCAACCTGCGGGCCCGGACCTCGTGGCAAGCGGGCCTCGACCTGACCAGTTACAGCGAGTTCGGATTGGTTGTCGTCCTTGCCGCGGGCTCCGCCGGGTGGCTTCCGGACGAGGTCCTGTCGATGTTCGCCGTCCTGATCGCAGGCTCGTTCATGATCGGCGCTCCGCTGGCCGAGCGGGGTGAGCAGCTCTACCGCAGGTGGCACACCCGACTGAAGAGTGTCGAGCGGAGCCGTCGACTACCCGGTGACGAGGATCTGGAAGTCGAGGGCACTGAAGTCATCGTCTTCGGCATGGGTCGCATGGGTCGACGTGCTTACGACGCGATGGAACGCCGGTTCCCCGACCATGTGCTGGGAGTCGACTCCGACGACGCAGTCATCGAAGGTCAGGCGGATTCGGGCCGCCGCATCGTCGCCGGCGACGCCACCGACACCGACTTCTGGTCGCGCGCTAACGACTTGGTCCCCACCCTGCAATGGGTACTGCTCACGATGCCCTCATACGAGGCCAATCGCACCGCCGTGGCGCACCTGCGGGACCGCGGATTCGACGGAAAGATCGCGGCCACCTCGGCACATCCGGACGAGGTCGAGGATCTGAAACGAGCAGGTGTCGATTTCTCCTTCGACATCCTCGCCGAAGCAGGCGCCGGGTTCGCCGGTGATCTCATCCAGCGCATCGATGAGGACGAGGGCAGGAAAGGCGGGTAGGTATGCCGCCGGTCCGAACCCAGCACAGGCCCGACGCTTTAGTCGCGGGTCCCCAGTGTCATCGGCTTCCCGGCTGCGACTCGGAACAGGTCCCCGATCCCCACATTGCGGGCCACGCGCCGCTCCAGTCGCTGTTCGCTGTCACGTGGGACCCGGATCCGCAGGCGGCCCGGATGGATCCGGAACTGCAGCGGAGTCGGCA
>CAZCRC010000279.1:0-3275 GCA_964500995.1 uncultured Actinomycetes bacterium | reverse complement strand
CGACCTGCGCGAAGTCGGTGTTGATCGTGAGCGTCGTCGCGAACCCGTCGCCGATGAACTCCCTCTACTTCGCCGCAATCGCCATGGTGACGACAGTGTCCGCGTTGATGGTCGCCGTCATGGGTCAGCGACTGCGGGAGCAGGCACTGCACGACTCCCTCACCGGACTGCTGAACCGGCGCGGGCTGGAACTGATGGCCAGCCACGTCCGCGCAACCGCGAGTCGCACCAGCACACCGGTGACAGTCGGACTCATCGATCTGGACAACTTCAAAGCCCTCAACGACCGGCTCGGACATGTCCTGGGTGATCGCACATTGGTCGATGTCGCCGACGTGTGGGCCAATGAGCTGCGCAGCAGCGACGTCATGGCCCGATTCGGCGGTGATGAATTCGCTGTCCTCCTGCCCGCGACGACGCCCACTGCGGCCCGGGAACTCGAGGAGCGGGCGCGCCGCTCGGATCCCAACGCGTGGAGCGTCGGCTGGTCGCAGTGGCAACCCGGAGAGGACCTCTACACCGCGCTGGGACGAGCGGACCAAGAGTTGTACCGCTCCAAGGCCACCCGCAAGAGCCGCTCCGTCTGATTGCGACATGTGGGGAGTCCCACACCCGGAGGCGGTTTGTGGCCTGACCGCAGGGTCACACCAGAAGGCAGGACCAGGTCGCCGACCGGCGGCCCGGACAGTACAGGAGTGACGCACATGACCGGGACACCCGACAAGATCAAGGGCCGCGCCAAGGTTGCCGCTGGTGCAGCGATCGGCGACAAGTCGCTGGAGAACGAGGGACGCATGGACCGGCTGACCGGCGAGGCCAAGGACAAGATCGCATCGGCCACGAATGCCGCCGAGCGACTGCTCAACGAATCCACCGACAAGGCCGGTGACGCGCTGCAGTCCGGCCGCCGACAACTGGAGCAGTGGATCACGAACCTGCGCAGCTGACCGCTCCCAGCCCCACACGGCCGCCCACCCCACGCGGGGTGGGCGGCCGTGCTGCGTTCACCCCTACTTCACCGGCTGTTCACCTTTAGGCTCCCCCTCATGGGACAGATGACCGATGATCCGACCGCGAGCCTTGCCGGCCGCCTGAAGGCCGCCGTGCTCAGTTCCGGGAACATCCTTGCCGGAGTCTCCGTCGGCGCCTATCTGATCCCACAGGCCATGGCCTACGGCGAACTCGCCGGCATCGACGCGGCGACCGGTCTTGCGGTCGCAGCAGTCCCTCTGATCATCTACATGATCTTGGGACGCAGCACTCACATGTCCCTGGGACCCGAGTCCACCGTCGCGTTGATGGCGGCAGCTGCGGTAGGCCCCGTGGCCGCCAGCATGGGTGTGCCGGTGCTGACCGCATTGGGACTGACCAGCGTCATGGTGGGCATCATCCTGTTCGCCGCCTGGCTGCTCAAAGCGTCGTTCCTGGCCGACTTGCTGTCTAAGCCGATCCTGGTCGGGTATCTGACTGGCGTCGCGATCCTGATGATCATCTCCCAACTGCCGAAGGTCGTCGGGTACGACGTCGATACGTCCTCGCTGCTCGGACTGTGGAGTACGACGTGGCTGGTGCCCGACTGGCACACGGTCGTGATCGCGCTCGTCGTCGCCGGCGTCTCACTGGGTCTGCGGGCACTCAATCCCAAGATTCCCGGGCCGCTCATCGGCCTGATCATCGCGGTCCTGTTGGGCCTCATCTGGACGGTGCCCACGGTGGGACCGGTTGAGCTGGAACTTCCCGTTCCGCAACTCAGCGGAGTCTCGCTTGACGTCATCGGGGCGCTGCTGGTGCCGGCCCTGTCCATCGCGGTGGTGTCCTACACCGACGTGATGGTGACGTCGCGGGCCTTCGCCGAGGGGGTTCCACCGGATCCGGGATCAGAGATGAAGGCCCTGGCCGGGGTGCAGGCGGCCACGGGGCTCACGGGTGGCTACCCCATGTCGGCGTCGTCGTCCCGCACCGCACTCGCGGTCGCTGCGGGGGCCAGGACGCGGTTCTATTCGATCTTCGTGCTGGTGATCCTGCTGGCCGGACCGTTGCTGTTCCCGGGCGCAATCGCGGCGGTACCCATCGCAGGGCTGGCCGGGGTCATCATCTTCGCCGCGATCACCCTCATCGAACCCAAGGAGTGGATGTCGCTGGTCCGGTTCCGCAAACGCGAAACCGCGATCGCAGCCATCTGCACGATGTCGGTGATCGTGTTCGGGATCCTGCCAGGTGTCATCATCGCGATCGCGCTGTCGATCGCGGAGTTCATGGCACGTCTCGCCCGCCCCCACGACGGGGTCCTCGGCTATGTGCCGGATCGAGCGGGCATGCACGACGTCGATGACTTCGCCGAAGCGATCACCATTCCCGGCCTTGTGGTGTTCCGGTATGACGCGCCGCTGTTCTTCATGAACGCGTTCGACTTCTACAACAAGGTTGCCGAAGCCGCTGAGCCGGGAACCCAGGTGCTCATCTTGAACATGGAGGCCAATGTGGAGTTGGACTCCACTGCGCTGGAGATGCTCAAAGAACTCCACGACCATCTCGCCGGCCAAGGCACCGAATTGTGGCTCGCGCGGGTCAAGAATGACGTCCTGCAGCCCATGCGGGACCACGGGGTCTCGGAACTGATCGGCGAGGAGGACATGTACCCCACGCTGCCCACTGCGGTTGCCGCCTACGGTCAGCGCTTCCCCGACGCGATCAAGCATGTTCCCGGGTTGGGGACGCCCGCCGTGCCCCCACCTGCCGATGCGCCCGATGACGCGGTGGCACCCGCGCCATCCGCGGCACCGGACCGGGATGCCTGAATCGACGTTTGCTCGCGACTTGGCGGCGTGGCGGCGTTGGTCGATCACCGGGACTCCGGTAGGACTGACGTAGCGGCAGTGGTTGATCGTGGAAGCGGGCACAGATGAGCAACTACGGGACATGCAATGCACAGTTCGGCGCACACCGATGCGGTGCGATCGCGGCGACGTGGGTGCAGGTGGACCTCGCTGATTGTGATCAATACCTGCGCCGGTACCGCGCGTTCGTCTGCCCCGATCATGTCGTGGCGCTGCGAGCCAAGGGTGCAGTGGTGACCCGACTGGACGTGTTGGCCGCCAGCGCCTGACGCCACCCATGACAGATCACCGAAGCATGTGGGAACGCATGCTCGCCGGTGAGCCCTACCTCGCGGATGATCCCGAGATCACCAGGCGGCACCTTCATGCGATGGATCTGCTGAGCGCCTACAACGCGACCTCAGCCCGTGATGACGTCGGCAGGACGGGAGTGCTGCA
>CAZCRC010000278.1:0-3292 GCA_964500995.1 uncultured Actinomycetes bacterium | reverse complement strand
ACACCACCGATGAGCAATGGCTACGGATCTTCGAGGTCAACGTCATGAGCGGGATCCGGCTGTCGCGGGAGTACCTCCCGGGAATGTTGGAACGCGACGCGGGCCGGGTCATCTTCATCGCCAGTGAAGCGGCCCTGATGCCCAGCCGCGAGATGCCGCACTACAGCATGACCAAGACGGCGCAGTTGTCCGTCGCACGCAGTCTGGCCGACCTGACCGCGGGGACCAAGGTGACGGTGAACACGGTCATGCCCGGATCCACCCAGTCCCCGGGCGTCGCCGACCTGATCGCAGGGCTGTTCCCCGACCTGGATCCGGCGGCGGGCGAGACACGGTTCATGAAGGAGAACCGGTCGACGTCACTGATCGAACGCCTGCTGCAACCCCACGAGATCGGCGACTTCGTCGCCTACGTCGCGAGTCCATTGGCGAGTGCGATCAACGGGTCGGTGCTGCGCATCGACGGCGGCTTGGTGCGCCACGTGTTCTGACCGCTTCCGGCCAGCCGATCCCGAGTTCACGCAGCGCTCGCCGACACGCTCCCCGTTCGTCGCCTGCCGTTCCGGCACGCCCGTCAACGTGACGGTATGACACAACTACTGACAGGCCCGCGGGAACGGCGGGTGGATGACCCGGACTTCCTGGCGCAACTGGATGTCCTGATCGACGATTGCGGCGGCGATGCGACCAGCCGCGACGGGCGCCTCGTGCGCGACGTCATGCTGGCGTCACTGAAGCTCATCACCGACGAACGCAACACCGGCGAACTGAAGCTGCTCGCGAACTCGTTCAAAGAGATGCGCCACGCCTACCGCGTCTTCGCCGAATACGGCTCGACACCCAAGATCAGCATCTTCGGTTCGGCGCGTACCCCCGCCGAGCATCCGGACTACCGGTGCGCCGTGGAGTTCTCCAGCCTGATGGCGCAGCGCGGCTGGCTCGTCATCACCGGCGCCGGCGACGGAATCATGAAGGCGGGCCACGAGGGTCCCGGCGCTGAGGGTTCGTTCGGACTGGCGATCCGGCTGCCCTTCGAGACCACGGCGAACTCCGTGATCGCGGGCGACAGCAAACTCATGCACTTCCGGTATTTCTTCACGCGCAAGCTGATGTTCCTGAGTCAGGCCCAGGCGATCACAGCGTTCCCGGGTGGGTTCGGTACTCAGGACGAACTGCTCGAGGCGCTGACGCTGATCCAGACCGGCAAGTCGGCGATCATCCCGGTGGTGCTGATCGAGGGAGCGGACTCCGACTACTGGCAGCAGTGGGAGGCGTACGTCCGCGAGGAGTTCCTGAAGGGCGGGTTCATCAGCCCCGAGGACACGTCGCTGTATCACCTGGCCCGCGACCCGCAGGACGCTGCCGATCATGTGACTCGGTTCTATGCGAACTACCACTCATCGCGGTACGTGGGGTCGGACCTGGTGATCCGGATCCGGCGGCCCCTCACCGATGGCCAACTGGTGCAACTGAACATGGACTTCGCCCGCTTGGTGCAGACGGGCCACATCCGGCAACGGCCGGCGTATGACGTCGAGGGCGAGTTCCTGGATCTGCCACGGATCGCGTTCCACCACACCCGGCGCTCGTTCGGCACCGTCCGCCGGCTGATCGACCGCCTGAACGACTACGCCCTCGACGGCTGACCGCCGCAGGGCTACCGCTTGTCGACACCGGCCGTGCGGGAGTACTTCTGCCGTGCCGCCTCACCGGTGATGCCCAGGTAGGTTCCAATCTCCGCCCAGGAGTGCCCGGCCTCGCGCGCGGAGGCCACGCTCGTCACCAGATCAGCCTCACTTTGGGCCCGGGCCATGACCGCTCGATGGATCGCAGCCAGCGACGGTGAGCCCGCCTCGCTGGGCTGCATGGCCTCGAACCTCCGTGCCAACTCGTCGGCACCAGCAATGATGTCTTGGACACTTCGCGGCATGGTGATCACCTGAGGAATCGTGTTCGGGCGGGAGTCATCGCATGCACGATGACGTGGGTGTGGTCACTGCTGATCACGAAGCCGACTTCCGCCAGCGAGCCGTCCCGCGCCGGGCCAACGATCATGATCAGTCCTTCGTCATCGGGTCCATGAGCGATGATCGCGTTCCGGTAGGCGTGGAGGATGTCGTCGTCCACCATTTCGTGCCGATAGGAACTGGCCGCGATGACTGGCTCATGCACTGCTCCTCCAAGATAACTTGCAGCATCTCGGGTAGCAAGCAAACTTGCGACCGTGAGCCCCGCCGAGGTGGAGGCCCAGTGTCTCCCGACCGGCAGCCGGCCGGGTCAGCCCTGTGGACTAGCCAGGGAGAACGCGTCCACAGCGTCGGTGGGACCCGCCACGGCGAGGCGCTCGTCCTTGCGGATGCGATGCGACGGGTGCGGGAACTCGACCACGCCGTCCGGCTCCTGCAGCCCGATCACAGCCACGCCGTACTTGCCCTTGATGCCGACCTCTTCGACGGTCAGTCCCACCGCCCACTTCGGCGGGTCCAGCAGCGCCAGCGCGTAGCCGTTCGGGAAACTCACGTACTCCTCGATACCGGTGCGGATCAGTTGCCCGACGCGCTCGCCCATCTCCTGCTCCGGGTACACCACCCAGTGGGCTCCGACCCGCTTCAGGATTCGACCGTGCGCCTCGGTCACCGCCCGGGCCCAGACCTCGGTCACGCCCACATCGGCCAGCGCGGCTGTGGCCAGGATCGACGCCTCGAGGTCCTCACCGATCGCCACCACCGCCACGCCGCAGTCCGGCACGCCGAGGTCGCGCAGCGTCTGCTCCGAGGTGCCGTCCGCCTCGACCGCCAACGTCACCGCGGGGGCGACACGCGCGATCAGCTCGGGGTCCGGGTCCAGCACCATCACCTCACGACCCGACGCCGCCAGTTTGCGGGCCACGGCTTCGCCGAATCGACCCAGCCCAATCACGACCACGGTGTCCGCATCCGCCCGCCCAGCCATGGCGCCTCCTGTCGAGTGAGAGCCGTCGACCCTCGCCGCTGACCCTACGAGACTCGAGCTGGCAGCACCCGCCGTTCGCCGCGGCGGGCTGGCGATGTGACAACCGGCTGGACGGTCGTCGTTCGTGTCGGTTCCGGGAGGTGATCAGCGCGGGAAGCGACGTCACCGACGACACCTCACGCAACTCCCCGGTGCAACGCTCGTTGGACCCGCGCCACCACGACCTCAGGACGGGTGAGCATCTCGGCGACCGTCCACCTCACGACGCCCCAGCCGCGCGCACGCAGGGCGTCTTCCCGGTGCTTCTCGCGGATGAGCGCCTCCCGGCCGTCGGAGTACT
>CAZCRC010000277.1:0-3342 GCA_964500995.1 uncultured Actinomycetes bacterium | reverse complement strand
ATACATCAGACGCTGCAGCTGGGCGAAAGCGGTCCACGCGGCGACGCTGTCCGGCCCGGCCTGGATATCGGGCGTCTGCCCGGCCATGGCGAGAAGCTGCAGGACGGCTACGCCGCTGGAGGGGGGCGGCGGAACGCACACGACGTAGATCCGGTAAGGGCGGCACAGGGCGCCGCGCTCCACCGGCCGATAGGCGGCGATGTCCGCGGTGGTCAGCGCGCCCGGGCGCGGCCGCTCGGCGACCGTGCCGGCGATCTCGTTCGCGATACGGCCGGAATAGAAGGCCTGCGGGCCTCCGGCGGCCAGCTGGGCCACCGTCTCGGCATAGGCGGGGTTCCTGAGCGTGTCGCCGGCGACGTAGCGGCTGCCGTCCGGCTTGGTGAAATAATCATTGGCCCACGGAGACCGCGCCTGTCCGCGGGACATGGCGATCATCCCCGCCAGGCGTGGGCTGACGACGAACCCGTCACGCGCCAGCTGCCCGGCGTCGGTGAACAGATCGCGCCACGCCAGCTTGCCATGCTCTGCGTGGGCCATGCCCAGCATTGCGACCACGCCCGGCACGCCGGTGGAGCGGCCGCTCAACACCGCGTCCATGAACGGCAATGGCCGCCCGTTCTCGTAGAACAGCTCCGGCGTGACCGCGGACGGCGCAGTCTCGCGTCCATCGTAGCTGGTGACCTCGCCCGTTGCAGCGTCGAAAACCATCATGAACGCGCCGCCGCCGAGGCCGGATGATTGCGGCTCGACCAGGCCCAGGACGGCCTGGATCGCCACCGCGGCGTCGACCGCCGAACCGCCATCGCGCAGGACCCGCATCCCGGCCTCGACGGCATGGGGGTTGGCGGCCGAAATGAAGGGTCCCCGCGCAGGCGGCGCGCGCTCGGCCGGGACTTCCACGATCGGCGCCGGCTCTGCAATGCCCTGCGCACACCCTGACAGAACGAGGCCGCCAAGCGCGGCGAGCGTGATCATCAGAGCGTGGCGGCGAGGCTTGGATGCAGTCATCAGGGTCTCCGGCGAGAGTGTCCTATCTGGACCGTAAGGCCGCCTGGCGAAAGGCTCAGTGCGCTCAAAGGGGTCTGTCGAAACGGATTTACGTGTTCAAACCGCCTTCACGCCGGGCCGGCAAAGGCGTCGAACGGCGATTTCGGAATAAGAACGCAAAAGCGTCCGAACGGGGCTTGCTCCCCTGCGAACCGTCCGCTAAAGACCCGCCCTCGCCGTTCGCGGCCGTGCGCACCCGTAGCTCAGCTGGATAGAGCACCAGACTACGAATCTGGGGGTCAGGAGTTCGAATCTCTTCGGGTGCGCCACTTTCCTCCCTGAAAATCAGACGAAATCCGGTCGCCTGTTGCAGGTTGAGCCAAGAACCGGCTTCACGCTGCCGTGATTTTGGGCCAGTATGGGCGCAACCTCGGCACGCTCCGCGAGTTGGGGTTCTTGCCTAAACCCGGGAGACTATAATGAAGAAAGCTATCGCAGCTGTCGCCGCTGGCGTCATGCTGGTTGCTTCGCAGGCCGCCGTCGCTGCCTCGAGCAACACTGCTGTCCGCGTGGGTGACCGCGTCGGTGCTACCTCGGCTGACTCGAGCGAGTTCGCCGCGATCCCGCTGCCGGTCCTGCTGATCGGCGCCGCCGTGCTCGTCGGCGCCGTCGTCGTCGCGTCGGACGTCGACTCGGAAAGCGACTAATACTGCCGGATCCCGCCCGCTTCGTGCGGGCGGGATCTTCCGGTCGCCGGACGCGGCCGATGGACTTGAGCGCCGACTGGCCTCAGCCTGCGGGAATGGACGAATCGTCGCCCGCCTTTCTCGACACCCGACATGCCTGACGTCCTCGAACTCTTCGCGGGCGGTGGAATGCTGCGCGCCGGACTCGGCGAGAGCTGGCGCTGTACACTGGCCAATGATTTCGATCCGCGGAAGGCGGCCGCCTATCGCGAGAACTGGGGTGGCGACGACCTGATCGAGGGCGATATCCGGGCGTTGACCGCCGCGGACCTGCCCGGCGAGGCCGACCTGATGTGGGGCTCGTTCCCATGCCAGGATCTGTCGCTGGCCGGGGCAGGAAGGGGCCTGGGCGGCGAGCGGTCCGGCACCTTTCATACCTTCTGGAAACTGGCGCAGGAACTGCTCGAGGAGGGCCGAGGCCCGCGGATCGTGGCGATCGAGAACGTCTGCGGCGCGATGACCGCGCGCGGCGGGCAGGACTTCGAGACCTTGTGCCGGACGTGGGCCGATGCGGGCTATGCCTTCGGCGCCCTGGTCATCAACGCGGATCGCTTCCTGCCCCAGTCCCGTCCCCGCCTGTTCGTCATCGGCGTGCGCGGCGATGTGGCGATCGACCCGCGACTGGTCAGCGAAGGCCCCATCGAGCCCTTTCATCCTGCAGCCCTGAGACGCGCGGCCGCTGGCCTCCCCACAAGCCTTCGGGACCGGATGGTCTGGTGGCGGTTGCCGGACGCCAGTCGCGCCCCGATCCCGCTCGCCGCGGTGACGGAAGCCGACGGCGATGTCTCGCGCTGGCATTCGGCGGCCCAGACCTCGCGCCTGCTCGGCCTGATGTCTCCCTTGAACCGGGCGAAGATCGACGCCGTCCGGCGCGACGGCGGCCGACATGTCGGCGCCCTGTTCCGACGCACCCGCACGGAGGACGGCCGCAAGGTCCAACGGGCCGAGGTCCGTTTCGACAGGGCCGGTTGCCTGCGGACGCCCGGCGGAGGCTCAAGCCGTCAGATGCTGGTGATCGTCGATGCCGGGCGGGTGCGGACGCGCCTGATGACCGCGCGGGAAACCGCCCGTCTGATGGGTCTTCCCGACAGCTACCGGCTGCCGCGTTCGTACAGCGCCGCCTGTCATCTGACGGGTGACGGCGTCGCGGTCCCGGTGGTCGACCATCTCGCGCGCCATCTGTTTGAGCCTCTGCTCGCAGAGAGCACGGCGACCCGCTGCGCGGCCTGATCCGCATCCGGACATCTTGCCAAACGAAGCTGGCGGCGCATCATGTCCGGCATCGATCTGGGAGGGTCATCGATGAAGCGTGCTGTACTTTTGGGCCTGCTCCTGCCGGGAGCTTTCGCGACATCCGCCATGGCGGAGGACTGGCACATCTATTCGCGAAGCCAGACCAGTATCTTCATGGCCGAGGTGGACAGCATCGTGACGACGGGAGACGTGACGTCGATGCTGGTCGGGCGCGCGCCGCGCCAGGCGGAGGCCGGCGACTACAGCCACACGACCGAGATGTACGAGTTCCGTTGTGGACCGAAGCAATGGCGGACAGCGGGACAGATCGAGTACGGGCCGGACGGCGCGGAGATGGACCGGTATCCGGAAGAGG
>CAZCRC010000276.1:0-3362 GCA_964500995.1 uncultured Actinomycetes bacterium | reverse complement strand
GCCACGAAGTCGAAGTGCTTCCTGACTCGTGGCGACATGCGTTGGACCACGGCGTCGATCGCCTCGGTGCTGGCTCCGCCTGGTCCACCGGCGTCCCAGAACAACGATCCGATTCGCTGGCTCTCCTTTCCGGTCGCCGGGATTCGAGCGACGGCAATGCGCGCCGAGCCAGCAGAGCGGTCGCCGTACACCAACGGCACGCGCACCTTGGCGCACTCCTTGTTCGGTTGGTTGTCCGAGGGGCAGTACCGCCACCGAACGCTCCCGGCATCGACCGCTGCGGCGGCGGAGGTGATCGGCGCGGCCATTGCCGGGGCGGGGATCTGAAGGCCGAGGATCAGCGTGCTGCCTGCGACGATTCCGAGGGCGAGTTGGCGGGTTCGGCCAAGTCGGGGTGCAGTGCCCGGGTTGGTGTCAGGAGAGGTGCCCATGATCACATCCTCCCCCTCGACCGTCAGCGATGCTCACGCAGGGTCATGGAGTCACTACAGGAGTCTCGCGCCGGAGATCTACCACTCGGACTCGTCCGCGCCACCCTCGGAGCCGAAGTCGCGTGGAAGGGCCTTGCTGGCGTAGCGTTCCCAGTTCTCCTGCAGGGCGTCGATGAGCTGTGTGACCAACAGCGGAGACAGGTTGACGCGCGCCACCAGGACGCCTGGCAGTTCACGTTCCGTCTCGTTGGCGTACTCCATGCGCACGAAGTCGAGGGTGAACTCATAGGGGCTGTGGGCCACCGCGGCGAAATTCGCCCAGACCCCGCCCCGCGAGTCCGTTGGGACGTGGACATTGATGTGCTGTTCGCCTGCGTATTCGGACATGGCCGCAGATTACTGCGCGCGGGGCCGGCAGATCCTGCGCCACGCACAAGCGGCCACGACCTGCGCTCCCGCTGACCCGTCCCGTCGGTTCCGCCCCAGTTGCCGCCCGGAACCGACGTGTCGGGTCACCGGGAGGATCAGCACAAAAAGCAGCGGTGGGGCCGACCATCTCTGGTCGACCCCACCGCTGTGGGCTACAAACTGACGGGGTCAGCTGGCAGCCGGTGATGCCTCGGTCGCCGCCGGAACGGTGCCTTCGATGAAGCGATCCGACGTGTAGGTGTTGTCGGCGCCGAACTTGTACACGCCCATCACCGCCATGCCGGGGTCGCCGTTGGCCTGGAAGTCGATCGGACCGGACTGACCGTTGTAGTCGATGTCCTTGCCCTCGTCCAGGAACTTCTTGCACTCCGCGAACGTGATGCAGGGCTCGCCACCGGAGGTGACCTCCACCAGCTTGCCGGCGATGGCCGGTCCGCTGTCGTCCTTGGCCGCGATCGCACCGAGCGCCGACACGATGACCGCGTCGTACGACTCGGGGGCGTAGGCGAAGTCCTCGAGCTTGGGATCCACCTTGAGCAGTTCCTGCTTGAACGTCTCGGGCGCCTCGGCTCCGGGCAGGGTGCCCAGTGTGCCCTCGAGGGTGCCATCAGGCAGGCCCTTGCCCAGCGTGTTGGACAGGTTGCCGTCGACGAGGAACAGGCCCACCGTCTCGGGGCCGATGCCCTGCTTGATGAGCTCCTGGATGACCTTCTTCGACTCCTCGAATCCGATCAGCACGATGCCGTCGGGGTTGAGGGCCTTGGCCTGGCCAACCTCGGCGTCGAACGTCTGCGCCTTGGGATCGTAGAAGATCGGATCACCCGCGAGCGTGCCGCCAGCGTCCTCGAAGTTCGTCTTGAAGTTGCTCGCCAGACCCTCGCCGTAAGAGTCCTGAAGGACCAGCACGGCGGGCTTGGTGACGTTGGCAGAGGTGACAACCTCGGCCAGGACCTGGCCCTGGAACGTGTCCGGGGGCGCGGTGCGCCAGTACAGGCCGTTGTCCGCGTAGGTGCTGAGCTCGGGCGAGGTGTTCGCCGGCGAGATCTGCAGCACACCTGCGGAGGTGATCTTGTCGATGATCGTCAGCGACACCGACGATGACGCGGCGCCAACGATGACATCGGACCCACGCGCGATCATCTGGTCGGCTGTGGTCGAGGCGATGTTGGTGGCGGTGTCACCGGAGTCACCCTCGAAAACCTCCACGTCCTTGCCATTCACCCCGCCGGCCTTGTTGATCTCTTCGACCGCGAGGTTCACGCCAGCGAACTCCGGTGGGCCGAGGAACGCAAGCGACCCCGTCTGCGGCAACACAGTGCCGATCTTGAGGACGCCGTCGGCGGAGGCCGTCGGCGCGCTGGATGATTCTGAACTGGTGCTGCCGCTGCTGCTGCAGGCTGTGAGCGCCAGGGCGGCGGCTCCAGCCACAGCTGCAAACTGCAGCATCGTCGTACGTCGTGCCATTAAGAAACCCCTTCATTGGTCCCGCGGCCCCCCGCGGGTGAAGCCAACATATACGAGGGGTGAACAACCACCCCCGTGTGGCCCGGTGGCCTGGTACGTCGTTATCGAGTCGTGCTGTTGAGCCACAGGAAGAACTCGACGTTCCCGGCGGGCCCCGGCAGCGGGCTGCGGGCGCGGGCCCGCTCGCGCCACCCCAGCTCAGCGGCTGTGTCGGCGACGGCATTGACGGCCGACTCCCACAGGGCTGGATCGCGGACCACCCCACCGCGACCGAGGGCCTCACGGCCGACTTCGAACTGCGGCTTGACCATCAGGACCATGTCGCCGTGCGGCTGGATCACTGCGGCGAAGGCTGGCAGGACCAGGCGCAACGAGATGAACGAAAGGTCAGCCACGATCAGGTCGGGCCGGTACGGCAACTCGTCGGCGGTGAGATACCGAATGTTGCAACGATCGAGAACGATCACGCGCGGATCGGACTGAAGCCGCCACACGAGTTGCCCGTAGCCGACGTCCGCGGCGATGACCGACGCTGCCCCTCGGCGCAACAGGACGTCGGTGAATCCCCCGGTCGAGGCACCAGCGTCCAGACAACTGCGGTCCTGGGGTGGCTGGAGTCCGAGTGGGACGAACTCGTCCAGGGCGCCGACAAGCTTGTGAGCACCGCGAGAGGCGTACTCGGCGCCCCGCTCCCCCGTCACCACCACCGCGGCACTGTCGAGCACCATGCGCGCGGGTTTGTGCGCGACTTGGCCGTCGACGGTGACGCGACCGGCCTCAATCAGTCGTTGGGCGGCCTCGCGCGAATCGGCCAGTTTGCGCCGGGTGAGTTCGACGTCCAGACGGCGCCGGATGCTCACTCCTTCGGCGTCTCATTCATGACGCCCTCAAGCTGTCCGAGCACCTCGGCCAGGATCTGCGTCGAACCGTTCAGATCGTTGGGGTCGAGTTCGCCCAGCCGGGCCAGGGCAGCGTCGACGCCGGGGATTCCGGTCTGCGCCATGCCCGCCAACTCCCGCTGCAGGTCAGCGAGGGCGC
>CAZCRC010000275.1:0-3363 GCA_964500995.1 uncultured Actinomycetes bacterium | reverse complement strand
CGCGGGCGCGGCGCCCACACACGCCCCCCCCCACCCACCACCCCCACCCGCCCGGCGCCCACCATGCGTTGGGTCGCGCCGCCCCTCTGGGCGTTTGGTGTGGGTCAGGCCCACACGACCAGTACGTCGGCGATCGCGTCGCGATCCGCGGGGGTGATTTCGTACTGGGTGCCGAGGTCATTGCGGTTCATGTGTCGCTCCT
This sequence comes from uncultured Actinomycetes bacterium, assembly GCA_964500995.1. Taxonomy (GTDB): domain Bacteria; phylum Actinomycetota; class Actinomycetes; order S36-B12; genus CAIWTL01. The sequence goes on along the minus strand of CAZCRC010000275.1, from coordinate 3,161 downwards.
TGTTGCTTGGATCCGGTGTGTCCTGCTTCACGTCCGGTTGAGCCGGACTTACCCGGTGCCAGGACTCCCAAACCGGCCACCCGCAACAGATCGCAGATCGGTCGAATCAGACCTGGCATGCCATGTGGCCGGCATAGCGCGGCGGGGTCGTGGCCCCTGGGATACGTTGGCGCCGTGGATCAGCTGCCTGACTTCGACGACACCGCCGCGCCATCGGATGGGGGGGTGCCGGACCTGCTGTCTTTGCCGGAGGGCGCCCTGTACTCCGCGCGGCTACCGATGGCGCTGGCGTATGCCGCGGTGATGCACAGCCCGCAGCGACGCAAGGACGACATCGGCACGCCGTACATCACTCACCCGATGGCGGTTGCCGGGCTGGTGTGGCACTACGGGCTCGGGGTGCCGGCCTATGAGCCGGAGATGGAGGACCTGGTGATCGCGGCGCTGCTGCACGACGTCGTCGAGGACGCGGGTGGCGACAACCGGCTGCGTGAGATCTCGGACATGTTCGGTCCGCGGGTGGCCCAGATCGTCTACGCGGCAACGGACAGCATGACGGCCGACCCGACGGATAAGCAGCCGTGGCGGCCCCGCAAGGAACAACACATCTCACGGGTGCAGCGACTGGCCCAGCCTGCCGGCGACGGAACTGTCGACGCTGGCGCCTGCCTGGTCATCGCCAGCGACAAGATGCACAACCTCAGCGGTACGGCCGCCGCGGTCGCAGCGACGGGTGACAGCTACCTGGAACGATTCAAGGGCGGAGTCGATGGCACGAAGTGGTACTACCGCACGATGTTCGAGGCGTTGCGACCTGCGCTACCCGACGACATGATCGAGGACTTCACCGTGCGTCTCGCGACGCTGGGAGCCTGATGTCCGAGGCACTCACACCATTCAGCGACGCCAGTCGGATCGAGCGGGTCGAATCGGGCAGCTTCGTGGGTCACATCCCCGTCGACTGGGCGCAGGGACGCACGGCGTTCGGGGGACTGGCCGCGGCGTTACAGATTCACGCGGTCCAGGCCCTGCCCGAAGTGGCCGGGCTGCCGGTCCGTTCGGTGGATGCGGCATTCATCGGTCCGGTCGCCCCCGGACCGGTCCGAGTCCGAGCCGAGGTCCTGCGGCAAGGTCGCAACCTGACCCACGCGGCGGCAGAACTCCGTGGTCCGACCGACCCAGCGCCACTCGCACGGATTCACGTGATCTTGGGGCACCTGCGTGATTCGCAGGTCGTGGTCGACGCGCCCGAGCCGGTCGTGACCCCCATCGAAGACTGCATCGAGATGCCGTACCTGCCGGGTATCACGCCGGACTTCACCCGCAATCTGGACTTCCGCTTCGCGTCCGGGTTCCCGTACTCCGGCGGATCGGATGCCCGCATCACCGGGTGGTGCCGACACCGCGCTGATGAGCGTGGGGTCTCGGCGATTGCGGCACTGGTGGACGCGTGGCCCGGCACCGTCCTGCCGTTGCTGACCGAACCCGCTCCGGCGTCGACGGTCCGGTGGTCGTTGCAGTTCCCAGGCGACGAGGAGCCACGCGGCGATGACTGGTACTGGTACACCTCGGACACACCATCTGCGGCGGGCGGCTACTCGACCATGACCGCGCAGTTGTGGCTCGGCGGTCGGCTGCTGTCGTGGTCGGAACAACTACTGGCTATCTTCGATCGGCGCTGATCGACGATCAGTTGTTCTCGGTGGGACGCCAGATCAGATCGTCGTCCGCTGGGTTGGGTGGGGCGCCGGCATCCGGTGCGGAGCGGTCGGCGGCCACGATCAGGGCGACCGCCTCGGCGGGACTGTCGGTGACTTGCAGCAGGTCCAGATCGCTTGCGCTGATCAACTCATGGAAGATCAACTGCTCGCCGATCCAGTCGAGCAGGCCGGACCAGAACGAGGTGCCGATCAACACGATCGGGAACGTCGTGATCTTGTGCGTCTGCACCAGGGTGAGGGCTTCGAACAGTTCGTCCAGGGTGCCGAATCCACCGGGGAGCACCACGAACCCGCGCGCGTACTTGACGAACATCGTCTTGCGCGCGAAGAAGTAGCGGAAGTTGATGCCGACATCGACCCAGTCGTTGAGCTTCTGCTCGAAGGGCAGTTCGATCCCGAGTCCGACCGACGTGCCATCGGCCTCGCAGGCACCCCGGTTTGCGGCCTCCATGATGCCCGGGCCGCCGCCGGTGATCACTGCGTAGCCGGCGGCGACCAGCCCGTGGGCGATCTCGCGCGCCAAGGCATAGTTCGGGTGGTCGGGTGCCGTGCGCGCGCTGCCGAAGATCGAAATCGCTGGACCCAGTTCGGCCAGCGCGCCGAACCCTTCGACGAACTCGGCCTGAATCCGCATGACCCGCCAAGGGTCGGTCGTGATCCAATTCGCGTCGTTGCGGGAGTCCAGCAAGCGCTGGTCATGAGTGGATGCCACCAGTTGATCGGGGCGGATACTCATCGGGCCGATCTGGCGCCGCGGGGGTCGGATGGGTGCCATGGCTCCACAACCTAGTCGCAGCGCCCGCCGCGGTCAGGCCAGTCCGCGGACTGCGGTCAGCGGCGGCTGGTCACCGCGGATCGCCGCGACCATGTCCAGCACCTGCCGGGTGGCCGCGACATCGTGCACCCGCCAGATTCGGGCCCCCAGCCAGGCCGTCACTGCGGTGGCGGCAAGGGTTCCGGTGAGCCGGTCGGCGGGGGTGTCGATGCCGAGCGTCTCGCCGACGAAGTCCTTGCGCGACAGGGACATCAGTACTGGCCAGCCAGTCGCCACCAGTTGATCCGTGGCAGCCGTCGCTGCCAGCGTCTGGGCGGTGGTCTTGCCGAAGTCGTGGCCGGGATCGATGATGATCGACGCGCGCGGAACGCCCAAGTCGGCGGCGCGCTGCGCCAAGCGCGTCGTCGTGGTGACGATGTCAGCCACCACATCTCGGTAGTGAACCCGATGGGGGCGAGTGCGGGGTACCTGGCCACCGGCGTGGGTGCACACGATCCCGGTGCGGTACTCAGCCGCGACTTCGGCGAGTTGCGGGTCGTGTCCCTCCCACGCGTCGTTCATCAGATCAGCGCCCTCGGCGCAGACGGCGCGGGCCACCTCGGCTCGCCACGTGTCCACACTGATCACGATGTCGGGATGCCGTTGCCGCACCTCGGCGACGAATG
>CAZCRC010000274.1:0-3368 GCA_964500995.1 uncultured Actinomycetes bacterium | reverse complement strand
GATGCTGTGTCCGCGAGGGTTCTGGGCCCCACAAAGCATGGTGCAGCCCATGCCGAGCCCCGACAGACCATGAACCTCGAATCGGTTCTTCCGATGCCCTGGCTTCATCACAGCAACCCATTTTCGTAGTACGGTAGGTTCATGTGGAAATCCACAGCTCGGCAGGTCGCCAAGGAGTATCTACCGCCGAGATGTTGCATGCGTTCGACCACTCGGTGCTGGGCGATGACCTCGGCGAAGACCCGGACCGGTGGCTCGTCATCGGACCGGACTGGGCGGCGAACCTGCTTGAGATCATCGTACTCATTACATCCACAGGTGAGCAGATGATCATTCATGCCATGCGACTCCGCGCAACCCACCGAATACTGCTCGACTCATGACAGATCGCAACTACGGACACACCGAGTCAGGCGCTCCCATCACCGACCAAATGATCGAACGGCTGGCAGACGAAGCGGAAGCCGGCTTTGACGTCGATGAGGTCCTTGCTCGCCGGGGCAAGCGCGGGCGCCCGCGACTCGGGTCGGCGCCGTCGACGGTCGAGTCCGTGAGACTCGACCCCCAGTTGAAGCAGCGGCTCGCAACCCGCGCCAAGGACGAAGGGGTGCCGGTCTCCGAAGTGATCCGCGAAGCGCTCCGCCAACACCTTTCCGCAAGTTGACCATCCCCGGCACATTGAGGCATCGAACCAACCTCCATCGAGCGGCGAGACGCGAAAGAATGACCGAGTGAATCGAACGGTGCACACATCACTCACAGCCGATGATGTGGTTGATCCCACCAGGTTGGACGGCGCTACAGCGCAGGCGGTGGTGACCGAGTTGATCATGATCTACGACGCCGACGGCGGCCTACGGGGCGAGTTGGCCTACGGCTGGGGCAAGCTGCGCCGCACCGCCCACTGCTCGCTTTGCTCGATCACCCACGGCCTCGTCAGGGAACGACGGTCGTGGGCAGATTGGCGCTGCAGCGTGCCGGTGCCGGTCGAGGCGCTGCATCGCAACGAGCGGTCCCCCGAGGTGGAGGAGATCACCGGCGACCGCACCCCGTGTGTGCTCGCATGCGTCGACGGAGCGTGGGTCTTCGTCCTGGGTCCCGGCGAGTTGGACGCCTGCGACGGCGACGTCGATGTGTTCGCCAACGTCCTCGCCGCCTCGCTCGAGCGAGCGGAGTTGTCCTTCCCGGACGGCTCCTGAGGTGCCGAGGGCGGCTCCGTGCCGGTTTCGATAGCAGCTTCGGATCGCCCAGCGAAGCGAAAGCACGCGTCGGATCACGTCACCTGCTTCATGACGGCAAACCCAAGAGTGGAGCTGGAATTGCAAGGGGTTTGGGGATCGTCAGCGACGGACCCTCACCTCCTGCTGCGTAGCCGTATTCGTGGTTCGGGTTGAGCGTGAACAGCTATGGTCACCGGTTATGGGACGAAGCGTTGTGGGTCGGGTAGTTACTGGTTGGTTGTTGTTGATTGGAGCGGTGGTCTTGGGGCTACCGGGAAGTGTCGAGGCCGCATCGGCCCAGAGCCCACCGGCCCAAATCAGCAGTGCACCAGAACCTCCCCTGCGTGCAGCTTGGAGATGACGACGGCCGCATTGGGCTGGTGCCACACGTGATCCACCGTCACTTCTGTGGGCACAGAGACTTCTGTGGGAACAGCACTGCTCGATGTGGCGCCGCTCGCCGGCACATCGGGGTCGACCACCCGACGGGGGGGCGTCGGACGAGCCGACCAACCAGTTCAACAGAACCGGCAGGCCGTAGGGTCGAGGCGGCTGAACGCATCGCCAAGCTGGCGGACGACATCGAGCAAGGCTCACTGCAACCTCCAACCTTGGTGCCAGAACAGATACCCGAAACCGTTCTGAGAAATTCAAGACTCCTTCCCGAGATCGGCGTAGACCGCCCCTAACTGTCACAGGCCTCCTTCATACTGGGATACATGTTCGATGAGGCGGAATCGACTAAGGGCGATGGCACCCCGGCCGACCGTTCGCGGGCTGATACCGACCATTCGACGGCGCTGACCGCGCCGATGGCCGAGGTGGTCGAGTTGGCCACCCTGCGTCACCGCATCGATGTGCGCGAGGCCAAGTTGCTGGCCGACCTGGACGCCACTGGCGACACCATTGCCTACGCCGGACACCTGACGGGCCCGTGGCTGGCCAACAGCACCGGCATCGGCCGGGCGGATGCCAGACGGCGGGTGCGGGTGGCCGCCGAGCTGCGTGCCCACCACCCCCGCATCGCCGAGGCGTTCAAGGACGCACGGCTGGGTTGGCACCACGCTGCCGCGTGGAGCCGCCACGTCACGCCACTCCTCCGGGCTTTGATCGACGGCTACATCGACCCGCTCGTCGACCTGGCCCAGGTGGCTACCTACGACCGTTGGGTTCAAGAACTGCGTGGTGTGTGCGACCTGCTGAACCAGGACGGCAACCACGATCCCCTCGGCGACGCCGGCCGCAACCGGCTGCACCTCAACGAACTGCCCGGCGGGGTCACCCGGCTCTCCGGCGAGTTCGTCGGCGAACTCGCCCTGAAACTCCGGGCTCACCTCGAAGCGGTCACCGATGAATTGATGTTGCAGTATCACCGAGCCTCCGAGGAGGCCGGAGGCGACCTGACCGTCGCCCCATCCCGCCCTCAAGCACGCGCCGAGGGCCTCGTCGAGCTGTGCGAACGGGCTGCCGGGGTAGACCTCGATGCCACCAAGGCGCCCGAACCCGAGGTGGTTGTGCACTTCAACGCCGACAGCGGCGAACTACGCGACACTCACAACGAACGGCTGGACCCACGGCTGATGCGCTGGCTGATCACCGCCGCCGTCATCCGGCCCCTGGAGACGTCCGGCAATGGCGACGCGCTGCGCATGGGCCGGGCTATCCGCTACGCCAACCGGCACATGCGCCGGGCGCTGACCGTGCGCGACGGGGGCTGCATCTTCCCGGGCTGCGACCGGCCCGCCTCCTGGTGCGACGCCCACCACGTCGACGTGTGGGACAACGGTGGCCCCACCGACATCGATAACCTTGCACTCGTTTGCAGATTTCATCATCGGCTGACCCACCGGCCCGGCTGGACCATGCGCCGTCGCCAGCTACCGGATGACCCCAGCCTGGTGCTCTTCGAATGGCAGACCCCATACGGGCACACCGTGCACAGCCAACGCTGCGGCGTGCGCACAGGGGCGCCGCCCGAAGTGTCGGCCGCGTAAGCGGCCGCCCCGGAACCGACCACTTCCAACCAAATCGGTACCTTCCACCCGGGATGGGCGCTTCGGCGCGTCGATGCCCAATCAGCCTGGGAGTTGCCTGCCTCTCGGCCCGGTCAGACGCTCCAAGGTGGCGGCGAACCGGAGAACCGCCAGA
>CAZCRC010000273.1:0-3370 GCA_964500995.1 uncultured Actinomycetes bacterium | reverse complement strand
CGGGCACTGTCTCTTCGTGGCGTCCCGGCCCGTTCACTGCCCGCCGGCGGCGCCAACGACGCTGACACCGGGGCGAAGCGCAGCGCCGAACCGTTGCAGCAACGCCTCCAGGCGTTCCTCAGCGAGGTGCTGCCTGCCACCGCCGTGCTGCTCGAGTCCGGTCACCCACTCGCAGCCCCGGAACCGGGAAAGGTGAGTGCTGACCTCGCCGGATTCCGTGAAGCGCGCGCCCTGACCGCCGCGGGCCACACCGTCGGTCTGGCGTTCCACGGATCCGACCTGCGCCGTCCGGACGTGCATGCCCGGACCCACCGCTGGTCGCCGTTCGCCGATCCCGACTTCGCGGCTGCCACGAGAGAACTGCAACGGCGGGTGCGCCGGGTTCATGAGCAGCTGGCCTCGTGGCCGGGCCCCGTTCTCGTCAGCACCCCCGATCTGGTTCCGCAGAACCCCGCGGCGGTGTGGGTGCCGATCGTCGTCGACACGGAACGGTTCCGCCCCTTGCCACGCCAGGACCCGGATGGCCCGCCAGTGGTGCTACACATCGCTTCGGATCCGATGCTGGCGGGAAGCCGATACATCGACCCCGTGCTGACCGCCCTGGCGGAGTCGGGGACCATCCGATACCTGTCAGTCGCCGACGCGCCGCCGGGGCGACTTCCGCAACTGCTGCAGAAGGCCGACCTCGTCGTGGACCAACTCGGGATGGGGACGGTGGGTCTCGCCGCATTGCAGGCGATGTCGTGCGGCGCGGCTGTGGTGACCGACCCGGGGCCGGAGGCGGGTGCCGGTTACGGCACCGAGATCCCCGTCGCACCCGCCACTCCTGACACGCTGGCCGACGTCATCGTGGAGCTGGTTGGCGATGCCGATCGTCGTCGGGAGCTGAGCGATGCGGGTCCCGGGTTCGTCCGCACGTTCCACGATGGAACCCGGTCGGCCGAAGCCATCAGGGCGGCGCTGGGCCTGACCGCACCATCCTGACGCCCGGTCGTTCGCCTACCCTGTCAACATGCGTATCGCGGTTGTGGCACTGGGCAAGATCGGGCTTCCCTTGGCGGTGCAGTTCGCACGGTCCGGTCACACCGTGATCGGGGCCGACGTCAATCCGGCCACAGTGGATCTGGTCAATGCCGGCCGCGAGCCGTTCCCCGGCGAGGCCCACCTCGGCGAGTACCTGTCCGAGACCGTCGCCGCCGGGAACCTTCGCGCCACCACCGACACCGAATCAGCGGTGAGCGAGTCCGACGCGGTCGTGATCGTGGTGCCGCTGTTCGTCGACGAGAACGGCGTTCCGGACTTCGCGTGGATGGATGCAGCGACAAAGGCGGTCGGCGCCGGCCTGCGGCCAGGGACGCTGGTGTCGTACGAAACCACGCTGCCGGTCGGCACGACCAGACACCGGTTCGGACCGATGCTCGCCGATGCTTCCGGGCTCACCCCCGGATCGGACTTCTCGCTGGTCTTCTCACCTGAACGCGTCTACACGGGTCGAGTCTTCGCCGACCTGCGCCGCTACCCCAAACTCGTGGGCGGCATCGACGACGCCAGCACCGCTGCCGGGATGGATTTCTACCAGCAGGTACTGCAGTTCGATGCCCGCGACGACCTGCCCCAACCGAACGGCGTCTGGGACATGGGTTCGGCCGAGGCAGCCGAGTTGGCCAAGTTGGCCGAGACGACCTACCGCGACGTGAACATCGCGCTGGCCAATCAGTTCGCCCGCTTCGCGGACAAGAACGGCATTGACATCGCCACCGTCATCGACGCCTGCAACTCGCAACCGTTCAGTCACATCCACCGTCCCGGGATCGCGGTGGGCGGACACTGCATCCCCATCTACCCCCGGATGTACCTGTGGAACGACCCGGAGGCGACGGTGGTACGGGCCGCCCGAGAGGCCAACGCCGAGATGCCGCGATACGCGGTCGGCCTTCTCGCCAGCGTGCACGGCGACCTGAGCGGACAGCGAGTGGTCGTCCTGGGGGCCAGTTACCGGGGTGGCGTCAAGGAGACGGCATTCTCGGGCGTCTTCGCCACCGTGACCGCCCTGACCGATGCGGGGGCGCAGCCCCTGGTCCACGACCCCATGTACACCGACGAGGAGCTGATTGGGCTCGGCTTCACGCCCTACCACGAGGGCGACCCGGTCGATGCCGCCATCGTTCAGGCCGACCACAAGCAGTACCGGGAGTGGGCCACCGCCGAGGTACCCGCCCGCAGCATCATCGACGGCCGTCGGATTCTGGACCCGGCCCGGTTCCCCGAGGCGACGGTGGTCGCACTCGGCGCCGGATCGGCTTCCTGACGACTCCCACTGGTTCCGATCCCATAACGGCTCCCCGGCGGCACCGCACTCACCGCAGGCAATGCTGCGGATGCGGGTCCGAGGGGGGTCAGCAGCAACCTACGATTCAAGGCATGCCCGTGCCTGAATCGCTGCCGTGGGTGCCATGAGCACCGTCGAGCAACTCATCAGTCACCGCGGCACGCTCCGCCTGATGGTCCGGCAGGACCTCAAGAACTACTACGGCCGCTACCGGCTCGGCCTGCTGTGGACGATGGGCGAGCCGTTCCTGCAGGCGATGTTCATGTGGATCGTCTTCGCGTTGATCTTCGGATCGACCAAGGGCATCACGCAGGAGCCCTTCATCATCTACCTGATCACGGGCTTGGTTCCGCTGCAGTGGCTCAACCGCTCGGTCAATGGCGGTCCCCGGCTGCTGCGCAAGTACGGTGCCTTGCTCGTGTCCAGCGGGCTGCCGGCCATGACGTGGCCGATCCGATGGGTGCTCACAGCGTTCATGGACATGCTGCTCGCGGTACCGGTTGTCGTGGTGCTGGTGATCGCTTTCCAGATCTTCACCGGCGAGCCCAGCATCACGTGGGGGCTCGCGCTGGTTCCGGTGGGTCTCGCCTTCCAGTTCATCCTCTGTCTGGGGCTGACGATGATCGGCGCCGGGCTCGCGGTTCACTTTCCCGACGTGGAGCGGATGACGAGTCTGGTCAACCGGTTCTTCTTCTGGATGAGTCCAGTCATCTGGTCGCAGCGCAACTTCCCCGAGTGGCTCACCCCGTGGCTGTACCTGAACCCCTTCCACGGAATTCTGGACTGCTACCGGGCACCCTTCTGGCCCGATGTCCTCACCAGCTGGACGAACTACGCGATCTCGATCGGCGTGACCCTGGTGATCTTCTTGGTCGGGCTGCTGCTCATGCGTTCCCGCACCAGTGAGATGCGGCGGCTGTTCTGATGCTCATCGAGATGTCCGACGTCGGTGTTCGCGTGGTTGAACTGCGGGAACGTCGCCGCCGCGGGAAGTTGCCGACGTTCCTGGGGCAGAAGGTCAAGGAGCGCGCCTGGCCGTTG
>CAZCRC010000272.1:0-3373 GCA_964500995.1 uncultured Actinomycetes bacterium | reverse complement strand
GGGAGAAGGGGAGAAGGGGAGAAGGGGAGAAGGGGAGAAGGGGAGAAGGGGAGATGGTCCGTTTCTAACTTGCCAACTCGCTTTCACAAAGCTTGACCTGGGCTTGCGAGCGGGGTAAAATTGGGTCAATGAATCAAGGTTGCCCAGAGGAAATGTTTTTGTAGCATATACCGCAAGCGGGCACGAATTGCGCCTGTTTCCTTAGGCGGAAAAGTGAAGTCTATTCCCGCTTGCAGTATACAACACTATCCCAACTTTTCCTTTACTAAATCTTAACAGCCCTCTGCTACACTTGAACTGACGGACGGTGATTCCCCAGCCGTGTCCGTGCAGAGACAAGACTCAGGAGGTCTATAGATGATCAAGAAGACACTTATCGTGATGAGCGTTCTGGCGCTCGTCGTGGCATTTGGCGCCGTGACAGCCGGCAGCGCGCTGGCGCAGACGGTCACACCCCCGGCAGCAACTACCCCAACGGCGCCGTACAGTTACGGGTTTGGCCACGGCTTTGGCTTCGGGCATGGTGGCTCCACCGCCACCTTCGACGCGATCGCCGCGGCGCTCAAACTGACGCCGACCGAGCTTTTCGAGCAGTTGCACAGCGGCAAGACGCTGGAGGAAATTGCCACTGCGCAGGGCGTGGACATTCAGGATGTCACTGACGCGATCAACGCGGCGCGCACCCAGGATATGAAGGACCGCATCGCGCAGGCCGTGACCGATGGTATGATGACGCAGGCCCAGGCCGACTGGCTCCTGCAGGGGCTGGAAAAGGGCTACATGCCCCTGGGCGGCTTCGGCGGACGTGGGCGCCACGGCGGCATGCATGGCTTCGGCGGCGGACTGTTTGCCCCGAAGAGCCCCACGCCTTCGACTCCGACCACAGGCACATCGTCCTGACAGGAGGGGATAGCGAATAACGGGCGATCGGCCGCACGCCCCTGACAACGGCTGGATCGCTGCAAGCACCACATTGTTCGCCTGAATTACAGGGGGGCGCGGCCGTTGGCTGCGCTCCTCTGCCAGTTTCGACCTTTTTTTGCATTGCAGGCCTCAGCGGCAATCTCCGCCGTAAAGGCCCGCCCATCGCGCCAATCCGAGCATAAAATACTGATGATGAGTCGAAGCATTTTGGTTGTTGATGACGATAAGAAAATCGTGCAGCTCGTGTCGCTCTATCTCAGGAGGGAGGGCTACCGTATCCTGCAGGCATTCGATGGACAGGAGGCGCTGGAGCTGGCGCGCAGTCAGCAGCCAGACCTGATCGTGCTCGATCTCTTTCTACCTGAGCTGGACGGCGCCGACGTGTGCCGGCTGCTGCGGACCGAATCACGCGTCCCCATCATCATGCTCACCGCCCGCGCCACCGATGATGACAAGCTCCTAGGCCTTGATCTCGGCGCTGATGACTACCTGACCAAGCCTTTCAATCCCCGTGAGTTGGTGGCGCGCGTGCGCGCGGTGCTGCGACGCACCCTGCCCGACGAAAACTCGAACGGCGAGCTGCGGTTTGGCGACCTGTCCATCAGCCTGGTGCGGCGCGATGTGGCCGCGCGCGGGCAACCGGTCAACCTGACGCCGACGGAGTTCCGCCTACTCGAAACCCTGGCGCGTGAACCGGGCCGGGCGTTCAGTCGTTCGGAGCTGCTCGACCGCGCCTTTGGCTTCGATTATGACGGGATCGAACGCACGGTAGATGTCCATATCATGAATCTGCGGCGCAAGATCGAGCCGCAGCCCGGGGCGCCGCGCTACATCATGACCGTGCCCGGGTTCGGTTACCGTTTCGAGGGGCATCATGCTGCATAGCCTGCGCGTGCGCCTGCTGCTCTCCATCATTCTCGTCGTGCTGATTGCGGTCAGCGTGACGGCCATTGTGGCGCGCCAGCGCACCACCGGTGAATTTCAACGCTACGTCGCCAGCGGCGGCGCCTCGACCAATCGGCGCATCGCCTTTGTCCTGGCGCGCTCCTACACCATCAACCAGGGCTGGGAAGATGCCCAGGTGGAAGTGGAACGCCTGGCGCAGGTCACCGACGAGCGCATCGTGGTGGCCGATCAACGCGGTCATGTGGTGGCCGATTCTGAACGGGCGCTGCTCAGTCAGCCGGTGCAGCGCAGTTGGCCGCCGCCGGCCGCCATCATGGTCACCGGCGGCGTGCGCGTCGGTTCGCTCTACCTCGGCCCGCTGACCGGCCCGCGTGAGGCCGATGCCGCCTTCCTCTCCGCGCTCAATCGCTCGCTGCTGTTGAGCGCGCTGCTGGCCGGCCTGGCTGCGGTGGCGGTTACGCTGCTGCTCTCTGGGCGCATCTTGCGTCCGGTGCAGCGCCTGACGGCCGCCGCCCGCCGCATGGAAAAGGGCGACTTGACAGCGCGGGTGCGCGTGGAAACAGACGATGAAATCGGGCAACTGGCGCACGCGTTCAACGCCATGGCCGGCAGCCTCAGCCACCAGGAGCAGCTCCGGCGCCACATGGTCAACGACGTGGCGCACGAGCTGCGCACCCCATTGACGAACCTGCGCGGTTACCTGGACGCCGCGCGCGATGGCCTGGTCAACACGGATGTGGCGTTGGTGGACAGCCTGTACGAGGAAACGATGCTGCTCAGCCGCCTGGTGGCTGATCTGCAGGAGCTGGCGCAGGCAGAAGCCGGACGCCTGACGCTGCTGCGCCAGCCGATCGGCCTGGCTGGGCTGGTTGAGCAAGCGCTGAGCATGCTGCGGCCATCAGCCGACGCAAAGGGCGTCACCCTGTTGGCCGACCTGCCGGGCGACCTGCCCCAGGTGGACGCGGACCGGGAGCGCGTGGGCCAGGTGCTGCGCAATCTGCTGCAGAATGCCTTTGCCCACACACCGGCCGGCGGCGCCATTTCAATCACCGCGCAGGCCGAAGCGCCCTGTGTCCGCGTTGCGGTGCATGACACCGGCAGCGGTATCGCGCCCGAACACCTGCCGAATGTCTTCGATCGCTTCTACCGCGCCGACCGCCTGCACAGCAGTCAAACCGGTCGAGCCGGGCTAGGGCTGGCGATTGTCAAACAACTGGTGCTGGCGCACGGCGGCGCCGTGACCGCCAGCAGTGAGCCAGGTCACGGCAGCACATTTTCCTTCACCCTGCCTATTGCCGCCGCATCGTGACGCAAGCCGGGCAAGCCGCGGCCTTGCCTACCCGCTGCACGCCTGCGCCGCCTGTCCCATCGCGCCGGGGCTGCGCCGCCCACTCCGCTTTCGACTCCAGCCAGCAGACCACAAACCAGGAATTCCAAATGTGACCGGAATCGAGGCTTTAGCCGGTGCAGTTTGCGGCTTTGCTGGCCAAGAAACCGGCTGAAGCCTCCAATCCAGGTCCGATCAACGCCTATATTTGACCTT
>CAZCRC010000271.1:0-3381 GCA_964500995.1 uncultured Actinomycetes bacterium | reverse complement strand
CCTCTTCGCCGGCAAGGATCTGGAGCGGGGCAACGTGTCCCTCTTCGTGAACTATTCGGATCGCACGGCCCTGATGGCCGAGGATCAGGACTTCACCCGCAGCGACGACATGCGGCCCTTCTTCTCCAGCTTCCAGGGCTACGAGACCTCGAACGTTCCGGACGGTCGCTCGTCCCACTCGCCCTGGGCCCAACTGGCCATCCCGGCCACCACCACGGCCCTGCGCCCGCGTCAGGGCACGACCGTCCTGACCACGGCCGCCGGCGCCTTCCATGTCCAGCCCTCGAGCTTCGGCTGTACCGGCGCGAACCTCGGCAACGGCACCTGTCTGGTCAGCGGCACGGTCGCCTACAGCGGCGTCAACCGCGATATGCGCTACGACACCCGTTACGGCACGACGGTGCGCACCGACCTGGAGCGCATCAACGTCTTCGCCACCGGCCGCTACGACCTGACGGATAATGTCGAGGCCTTCGGCGAGATCGGCATCTATGCCGCCGAAAGCAACGCCATCCAGCCGCCGGTGGTGAACCTGAACGGCCTGTGGATTCCGGCCAGCAACTACTGGAACCCGTTCGGCCCGGTGACCTTCGCCAACGGACAGGCCAATCCGAACCGTTTGCCGGGTCTGGTCAATGTTCCGGCCGCAGGCCTGCCGGTCCGCCTGGGCAACTACCGCTTTGTCGACACCGGCTTCCAGGAAGTCACGGTCAAGAACTACCAGTCCCGCATCCTCGGCGGACTGCGCGGCGAGTGGGCCGGCTTCGACTGGGAAACGGCGCTGCTCTACTCCGAGGCCGAGGCTGAGGACATCTCGCCCAACATCAACATGACGGCGCTGCAACGGCAGCTCGCGCTGTCGACGCCTGACGCCTACAACCCGTTCGGCGGCGGCTGCATCGCGACGCCCAGCTATGCGGACTGCTCGCCGTCGTCGCAGGCGGCCATCGACGCCATCGTCTTCGACATGCGCCGCCTGTCGCGCACCACCCTGACGCTGGCCGACTTCAAGATGTCGCGCGGGGACCTGTTCGAACTGCCGGCCGGCCCGGTCGGCGTCGCCTTCGGCGCCGAGGTTCGTTACGAGACGCAGGAGGACGACCGCGACGAGAACCTCGACGGCACCTTCACCTTCACCGACATGGTGACCGGCGAGCGCAACCTCTCGAACGTTTCGGCCGTCAGTCCCAACCCGGACACGGAAGGTGATCGCACCGTTGCCGGCGCGTTCGTCGAGTTCGCCATCCCGGTTGTCTCGCCCGAGATGAACATCCCGCTGGTGCGCAGCATCGACGTCCAGCTGGCCGGCCGCGCCGAGCACTATTCGGACTTCGGTTCGGTGGCCAAGCCGAAGATCGCCGTGGCCTGGGACATCGTCGACGGCCTGCGCGTCCGCGCCTCCTACTCGGAAGGCTTCCGCGCCCCGAACCTGGAGCAGGTGAACGCCACCCAGTATGCCCGCCTGGCAGGCAACCTGGACTATATCAAGTGCGAGGCCGACCTGCGCGCAGGCCGTATCGCCACGATCAACGCCTGCACCCGCAACGCCAGCGCATCACTGCTGATCTCGGGCAACCCGGACCTGAAGCCGGAAGAGAGCACCAACCAGTCCTACGGCCTGGTCTTCCAGCCGCAGTTCCTGCCGGAAAGCTGGGGCGACTTCACCTTCACGGTCGACCGCTGGAAGATCGAGCAGGAAGAGATCGTCGGCCTGCTGGGCGCCCAGAGCGCCCTGGCGCTGGACTATCTGAACCGCGTCGGCGGGACGTCGAACCCGAACGTCGTGCGCGCCGCGCCGACCTCGGACGACGTGGCCCTGTTCGCCGGCACCGGCCTGACGCCGGTCGGCGACGTGATCTCGATCCAGGACCGGTTCATCAACCTGCTGCCGCAGACGGTCGAGGGGCTGGACCTGGGCTTCGCCTGGTCGAAGCGCCGCACGGAATGGGGCAGCTTCACCTTCCGCGTCGACGCCTCGCAACTGCTGACCTTCTCGCGGGAGCCGGGCGACATCGTCGACTCGCTCTACGCAGCCCGCGAGGCCGGCACGATCAACCCGCTGACCCCGCTGCCGGACTCCAGCCAGCTGATCGCCCAGAACGGTCGCCCGGAGTGGAAGGTCAACAGCGCCTTCACCTGGCGTCAGGGGCCGTGGCGTGTGGGGCTCTCTGCCCAGTACGTCAGCGAGGTCAACCAGACCGGCCTGCTCAGCAGCACGGGCACGCCCTGGGTCGTCGCCAGCCAGCTCGTCGGCAATGCCTACGCCCAGTACGAGTTCGACGATATCGGCGTCGCCTCGGGAACCCGCCTGCGTCTGGGTGTCCGTGACATCACCGACGAGGGTCCGTCGCTGGCCGACGGGGGCTACCTCGGCTCGGTCCAGCGTCCCTACGGTCGCTATCTGTATGTGGACGTCTCCAAGACGTTCTAGGTCCGGTGGCGGCGCGGATCCTCTGGTCCGCGCCGCTTCTGAAAGGAGGTCCTCATGACGCGACAGGCCGGGCTCATCGTCGCCCTCGCCCTGACCGCTCCGGTCGCCGCTCACGCCGACGACGCGCAGCCGGCGCTGTCGCCGATCGCCTGTCCGGCATCGGTGGGGCAGGGGGTGGAGTGCCTGTCAGGCCGCGATCCGTCCGGCGCCTGGTTCGTGATCGCGAAGCCGGAGAACTGGAACCGCAAGCTCATCGTGCATTCCCACGGCGGGCCACGCACCGGAGCGCCGGAGGCGACGGACTCGCTTGAGGACCTCGACCGCTTCTCCGTCATGGTCCGCGAGGGCTATGCCTGGATCGGCTCCACCTATCGCCGCGGGGGCTACGGCGTGCGCATGGCGGCCGAGGACAGCGACAGCAGCCGCCGCATCTTCTGGGCGCGCTTCGGCCGTCCGGACCGCACCATGCTTCACGGCCAGTCCTGGGGCGGCAACGTCGCCGCCAAGGCGTCCGAACTTTATCCTCGAGGTGAGGACGGCTCGCTGAACTATGATGGGGTGCTGCTGACCAATGGCGTCCTCATGGGCGGGACGCGGGCCTATCAGTTTCGCGCCGACCTGCGCGCCGTCTATCAGTTCTACTGCCGCAACCACCCGTCGCCCGCCGACGGCGCCTATCCGGTCTGGCAGGGACTGCCGCCGGGCGCGCGCATGAGCCGCGCCGAACTGCAGCGCCGGATCGTGGCCTGCACGGGGCTGGGCCTGTCGCGACGTGAGCGGACCTCGGTGCAGGCGCGCAAGCTGCGCGACATTCTCGCAGTGACCGGCATCGAGGAAGAGCAGCTGGTCGCCCACATGAACTGGGCCACGACCCTGTTCCAGGATCTGACCGGGCGGATCGGCGGCAATCCGTTCGACAACAGCCGCACGGTGTACAGTGGCTCCAGCGA
>CAZCRC010000270.1:0-3386 GCA_964500995.1 uncultured Actinomycetes bacterium | reverse complement strand
TTGCAGTTGGTAACTGGACGTCAGGTCGACCACTCGGTGGCGGATCCCCGCCGCGGTCAGCGACCGTCCGAGGCGATTCACGTCGTTCCACGTGTGTGGTCCGAGGAGGGGCGCCATCACGTCCTCGTCAGTCACCTCGGTGCGGTCGCGGCGGAACGTGCGACGCAGGAGAACGACCACCAGGAGCAGCGCGCCCAGGGCGAACAGCGGCCCGAACGCGTACGAGAAGGAACCCCAGGACGGCACACCTGCAGTGTGCGCCCACAGGGTCAATTCGGCCAGTGGAGGCCGGAGTCGCTACCAGCCGCGCTGCCGCCATTGCGCGAGGTGGGGGCGTTCCGCGCCCACGGTGGTGTCGTCGCCGTGGCCGGGATAGACCCAGGTCTCGTCGGAGAACCGATCGAACACCTTGCGCTCCACGTCATTGATCAACGAGGTGAAGTCGGAGTCACTCCATGTCTTTCCCACGCCACCCGGGAACAGACAGTCACCGGTGAACAGGTGGCCCGGTCCGAACGGGTCGTCGTAGTACAGCGCGATCGCCCCTGGCGTGTGCCCGACCAGTTCGATGACCTTCAAGTGCGAGTCGCCGAATGTGATCGTGTCACCATCGCGCACCGGCTCGGTCGTCGGCACTGGGATGTGCGGGGCATCGATGGCACCGGTGATCGTGCGGCATTCGGTGGCGGCGACGACCTCGGCCAGGGCCTGGAAGTGATCTGCATGGCGATGCGTTGTGATGACCGCGGCCAGTCCGTCGGATCCGATCAGGTCCAGGATCCGGTCGGCCTCGTTCGCGGCGTCGATCAGGACCTGCGTGCCGGTGGCGCTGTCCCGCAGCAGGTACGTGTTGTTGTCCATGGGCCCGACCGACATCTTGGAGATCGTCAGGCGAGCGAGGTCGTGTACGGCGGCCGGTCCGCCCGGTGAGACATGGCCGGAGTAGTGGGTCATGGGGCCCCTTCCACGGGTCGGTGCCAGTCGGAGGTCGCAGTTAGGCTGTCCTGCGGCGATGCTACGGGTCCGCGGGCTCCGGGACGTGGGCAGCCGGGGCGGGCGAGTGAGAACGGTGGCCTCTGCCGCCGAAGGCCGAAGCGCTGCGGGGGCTGGGGACGACAGGTGAGAAGGATGGGTGTTGGCATGGCTGAGCGGCTGATCGTGCGCGGAGCGCGGGAACACAACCTGCGAGACGTCTCGCTGGACCTTCCCCGCGATGCCCTGATCGTCTTCACCGGCCTGTCCGGTTCGGGCAAGTCCAGTCTGGCGTTCGACACGATCTTCGCCGAGGGCCAGCGCCGGTACGTGGAGAGCCTGTCCGCGTACGCCCGGCAGTTCCTGGGTCAGATGGACAAGCCCGACGTCGACTTCATCGAAGGTCTCAGTCCAGCGGTCTCGATCGATCAGAAGTCCACGAACCGCAATCCTCGCTCAACGGTCGGCACGATCACCGAGGTGTACGACTATCTGCGACTGTTGTACGCCCGCATCGGTCGACCCCACTGTCCGATCTGCGGCGACCCGATCAGCCGGCAGACCCCGCAGCGCATCGTCGATCAGATCCTGGCTCTGCCGGAGGGCACGAAGTTCCAGGTCCTGGCTCCCTTGGTCCGGGAACGCAAGGGCGAGTTCGTCGACCTGTTCCGCCAGTTGCAGTCCCAGGGCTACGCCCGCATCCGAGTGGACGGCGTCCTGCATCCGCTGACCGATCCCCCCACCCTGAAGAAGCAGGAGAAGCACTCCGTCGACGTCATCGTGGACCGGCTGGTGGTCAAGGGATCCGCCCGGCAGCGGATCACGGACTCGATCGAGACCGCCCTCGGCTTATCCGGCGGCACGGTGACGTTGGACTTCGTCGATCGTCCCGACGACTCCGCCGATCGGGAGCAGACGTTCAGTGAACATCTGGCCTGCCCCCGCGACGGCTTGTCGTTCGAGGAGCTGGAGCCGCGGTCCTTCTCGTTCAACTCACCGTTCGGGGCCTGCCCGGAATGCTCCGGCCTCGGCACGCGGATGGAGGTCGATCCGGAACTGATCGTCCCCGATGACAGCCTGTCGCTGAGTGAAGGTGCCATCTCGGTGTGGACGAGTGGGCACATGTCCGAGTACTTCGCACGACTCCTCCGTGCGCTCACGGCCGAGATCGGCGGGGACATGGACACCCCGTTCAAGGACCTCCCCGCGCCCGTCCGACGCACCATCCTCAAGGGCCACTCCAAGACGGTGCAGGTCAGATACACGAATCGCTACGGCCGGGCGCGGCAGTACAAGGCCAAATACGAGGGTGTCCTGCCATTCGTGATGCGCCGCTACATGGAGGCCGAGAGTGATGCCGCCCGCGACCGGTTCGAGGGCTTCCTGCGGCCGGTGCCCTGCTCCACGTGTCAGGGCAAACGGCTCAAGCCGCTGCCCTTGGCGGTGACGATCGATGGTCGCAACATCGCCGACCTCGCGGGACTTCCGATCGGCGAGTGCTCCCAGACGCTGCAGCACCTCACCTTGGACGAGCGGGATCGGGCGATCGCCGAACGGGTACTCAAAGAGGTCAACGAGCGACTGGCGTTCCTGGTCGACGTCGGGCTGCACTACCTGACCTTGGACCGCGCCGCGGGGACGTTGGCCGGCGGCGAGGCGCAACGGATCCGGCTGGCCACCCAGATCGGATCGGGTCTGGTCGGCGTGCTGTATGTCCTGGACGAACCCAGCATCGGGTTGCATCAGCGGGACAACCGCCGCCTGATCGAGACCCTGATCCGGCTGCGAGACTTGGGCAACACCCTGATCGTCGTGGAGCACGATGAGGACACGATCCGCACCGCCGACTGGGTCGTGGACATCGGCCCCGGCGCGGGGGAGCACGGCGGCGAGGTTGTCGTCAGCGGACCAGTCAAGGCGTTGCTCAAGAACCGGAAGTCACTGACCGGCGACTACCTGTCCGGGCGACGCCAGATCGAGGTGCCACCGGTGCGGCGACCGCCCGACCCGGGCCGAGTCATCCGGGTCGAGGGGGCGCGGGAGCACAATCTGCGTAACGTGACGGTGGACTTCCCGCTCGGCTGCCTGGTGGCAGTCACTGGAGTCAGTGGCAGCGGCAAGTCCAGCCTGGTCAACGACGTGCTGTTCTCGGTCCTGTCTCGTGAGATCAACAGCGCTCGGGTGGTGCCCGGCAAGCACAAGCGGATCGTGGGACTGGATCAGGTCGACAAGGTCGTGCACGTCGACCAGAGCCCGATCGGGCGGACCCCGCGGTCCAATCCCGCCACGTACACGGGCGTGTTCGACCACATCCGGAAACTCTTCGCGGAGACGCAGGAGGCCAAGGTCCGTGGGTACCTGCCGGGCCGGTTCTCGTTCAACGTCAAAGGTGGCCGCTGCGAGTCGTGCTCCGG
>CAZCRC010000269.1:0-3389 GCA_964500995.1 uncultured Actinomycetes bacterium | reverse complement strand
GCTCCTCGCGTTGTTCCTGGGGGTGAACCTCACGAACGACCAGCCGGCGCCGCCACCACCGCAACAGGCGGCCACCGGCAGCGATGTGGCGGTCCGCTGCAATCAGCCCGGCGCGATCGACAAGTACGACGATTGCTTCATCACCAAGATCTTCAACGAGAACAACGAGGTCTGGGCGAGCCAGGTGCAGGGTTACCAGCGGCCCACCCTGGTGTTCTTCGAACGAGCCGTGCGCACGGCATGTGGCCCAGCGAGCAGTGACACCGGCCCGTTCTACTGTCCCGGCGATAACAAGGTGTACATCGACTTGGGCTTCATGGATCAGCTGCTTAGTCGATTGGGCGCTAAGGGCCGAAACGCGCAGGCCTACGTGGTGGCGCACGAGGTCGGGCACCACATCCAGAACATCACCGGCCAGGAACGCAAGATGCGGCAACTGCAGCAACAGGACCCGCGCAACAAGAACAAGTACAGCGTCATGCTCGAGTTGCAGGCCGACTGCTACGCCGGGGTGTGGGCCCGCCAGGCCAACGACAGCGGCAAGGTGCAGATCACCAAGGAGGAGCTGTACCAAGCACTCGAGGCCGCCGCCGCGGTTGGTGACGATCGGATCAACCCCCGCGCCAGTCCGGAGAGTTTCACCCACGGCACCTCGCAACAACGGCAGCAGTGGTTCAGCAAGGGCTTCGAGTCCGGCGATCCCCGGCAGTGCAACACCTTCGCCTGACCGCAGAAGTGCCCCGCGCGGGGTTGGACCTCACCTGGGGGTAGCAGGTCCGCGGGATGTGGGCAGGTTCACCCGAGGATCAGATGTAGTTGCCGGGCTTACGTTCGTCGCTGGGGTACTGATCCGACATCCGGGCGCCCAGCAACCGTCGGGTGAGTTCGTCACGTTGGCTGAGCAACTCGTCCAACGACTGCTCGAAGTCCTCGACCTCGACCTGTTCGCTGCCGCGCACTCCCGCAATGAGGACCGCCCGCCGGGTGGCCTCCTTGGCAAAACTGGCCGTGACTCCCTCACATCGATCCGCGAAACGGTTGATCGCGTCCGGCGGCAAGCCCAGCCCCTCGGCGTAGAGCTGGAACAGGCGGCGGCGCCCGGCCTTGTCCGGCAGGGGCACTTCGACCGCCAGGTCGACCCGACCCGGGCGAGCAGCCAAAGCCCGCTCCAGCACTTCGATCTGGTTCGTCGTCAGCACGAACGCGACGTCGACGTCGTTACCGATCCCGTCAAGTTCGTTGAGCAACTGCAACAGCAAGGGGTGCGATCCCCCGCGCGCGCCCCGGTCCTCGGCAATCAGGTCGACGTCCTCGACGATCACCAGGGCCGGGTGGAGTTTGCGCGCGATCGAGCAGGCCTCGGAGATCCGCTCAACGGCTGTTCCGCTGACCAGCACGGCGGTGAACTCCGGCAACTTGCCCAGCAGGTAGTTGATCACGTGGGTCTTGCCCGTCCCGGGCGGCCCGAACAGCAGGACGCCGCGTTTGAGGTGCTGCGCGTGCGAGCGCAGGAACTCCCGGTGTTCTGCGATGCCCGCCACCTGGCGTTCGATCTGCTCCAGCAGTCCGTCGGGCAAGATGACCTCGTCGCGAGACACCTGCTTGGGGTCGTGGAACCGCAGCGGCCCGACCCCATGGGAAAAGGCGTGCGTACTCATGGACACCACGCGCCCGCGGAACACATTGCGTTCGGACATGAGTGTCTCGAGGCGTTGGAAGAAGTGCTCCGCATTCGCGCGGTCGGCGGTGGCGACCTCGAGCGTCGCCGGGCTGTTCAAGTCATCGGGATCACCACCGCGCAGCCACAGCACCATCGGTGCACCGCCCTCGGCCGCCTTCAACACGACCATCGCCGCGGACAGACAGGTGAGGTCCTTACCGCCACCGATCGACACCGATCGGTAGTCGATCGGACCCACCTTGTAGTCGCGGTCAGCCAACAGCTCCGAGAAGTCGCGATACAGCCGACCGATCCCCGACACCCCGATGACGGTGAATGCGCCCACCTCTTCCTCGATGCCGTCCAAGGCCAACTGGATGTTCGGCAACTCGAACGATGGGTAGTTCCGCGACACGATCGGCAGTCCCGTCGGGTTCATCCCGAGCGCTTCCTCGAGCCGGCGCAGGAGCGACTTGTCGGTCTCGCGGGACTTCTCCACAACTTCGCGCAGGAACTGCTGGAACAACACACCGAACTCGTCGACGTCTGAGGGGAGGACGTCCTCACTCGGGATACTGCGCTCACCGGGGGACGGGTCTGCCGACATAGGGCATTCCTACCGGATTTCGGCGCGCGTCGCGGGGGTGACTGAGCGTAGTTTCAGGTGATATGGACCGGCATGGTCAGGTCGTACCCAGCGTTCGACGGCGAGTGACCGTCGTGGTTGCCGTCCTGGCAACCACGATGGGACTGCTGGGCACCGGTTCCTCCCCCGCCAACGCCACACCGGATGATGACCCGGATCTGCGCACGAACCAGCGAGTCCGAACTGGCGTGGCCACTCCCGTTCCGACAGCGGATCTGGCGCAACGCATGATCTCTCTGGGTGACACGTCGCAGTCAGTGGCGGATCTGGCCACCCAGGTATTCCGTGACAATGCATCGCTGCTGCGGCAGGCCAATGATGCTCCCGCGGCCGCGGTCTTCGGTCGCCCACAGACAGAGGTCGCGACCGACGAACTGCCGGACAGTTACGTCGTCAGCCAAACCACAACGGTGGTCGTGGCTGATCCGGATCGACTGGCGCAGGCCAGCGCGGCGTTCCGCCAGTTCCGTCCGGAGCAGGGTGCCGCCCCGAGTTACTCCGAACTCCCCCAAGAGGCCCGGGACGGCTTGGACCGCTTGTGGGCCGAAACGACGTCGATGCCGCAGAACCATCCACTGCGCATCGCAGGCGAGCAGGGCCGGCAGGCGCTGGTGGATGCGGTGTACGCCGGGGCCGGCGAGTTGCAGGTGACGGACACGTTCACGGTCGCCAAGGCAGCGGCTGCCGGCGGGCCGGCGAACCGTCACGTCCTGCGCAACGATGGCCTGATCGACTACAGCGCCACCGCGCCCACCTTGTCCTGGCTGCCCCTGCCCTTGCTGCAACTTCCGCGGCTTCCGCTTCCCGCCGCGCAGCCGGAGGATCCCCCCATCCCCGCGCCCGCCCTGCATCGCAACGGCCGACACGCCTACGCGGCGAAGTTCCTGACCGGATTCACCCGCGGACGATCGTGGGACTGGGAGCGCCGATGGAACTTCCCCAGTGGATTCTTCCGCCTCAGCCTGGGAGCCAGTTACGGCTTGGGCCTGCGCGTCCCGATGCAGGTGACCGGAAGTATCTCTCCCACACTGATCCGACGATCGGCGGGCGTGGACAGCCAGGATCCGGTGGAAGTGTCGGTGC
>CAZCRC010000268.1:0-3396 GCA_964500995.1 uncultured Actinomycetes bacterium | reverse complement strand
TCACGCGATGGCGATGATCTGAACACCGGGCGAGTGGCCCGCGATCGTGTTGAGGTCATCCGGGTCGCCGGTGAGTACTACGCCACCGCCACGGGTGAGGACTGCCGCTATGACGGTCGCATCGACGTGATGGACCGATCCGAGACCCGCGAGGGCGAGTGTGTTGCCCACGCGTCGCGCGAGCGCGCGGTCGGTGTCGATGATGCCGATTCCGGGCTTCCGGCTGAGGAAGGAATCAAGCGATTGGTCGTGGCGGCCGCCCCGGTACAGTTCCGCGAGTACGGCGGCTGGCACGAAGACCGGCACGCTGCTGTTATGGGCTGATTCAAGTGCCGCTCGAATGCGCCGCTCGCTGGGTCCCTCGTGAATTAGCTGGGACAAGGCCTCACTGTCCAGGACCAGCGCGGTCATCGCAGTAGGGCGTCGAATTCTGCGACCTCGTCGGGGTCGACGGGTCCACGCTCCTCGGCGAGTCGCTCCAGTAGCTCGCCGAGTTGGCGTTGCTGGTCGCGGCGTTCCTTCTCGGCGCGCAGAACCGCGTTGATGTTGCGGGCGAGCTGCCCGTGGCTGAACTCCTCTACGAGGTCCGCGTCGAGCGTGATCGAGGTCTTCACCTTCGGCACCGGGGGCTGATCGAGTGCAGTCATACTCCTATCCTACTTAGGTAGGTCAAGTTGCAGTCCAATTCGCTTGACGCGGTCGGGGTACAAGGTTGGGAAGCACTCTGAACCCAGGAAGCCAACGATACGTCCGCATCCACGAAGCCTGGGCCGACAACGCCGCCACTCAACTCGGCTTCAAACCGAGGGGGCCCAGCGCCACCCAGGGAGCATCCGGCTGGCACAGCATCAACCGCCGTGTGCGTGCTGGTTCTTCGAGTGCGTCGGCCGTTCCGCATGTCGCCGGACAAGAGCCGCAATCTATTTGGAAAGCCGATAATCTACATTATGTAAAGCAGACCGATCGATATTGCATGTGATGCAATCCAACGATCCACCGACCTGGCTGGTCGGGTGTCGTGAGCCAGAGCGCCCGGAATCCCTTACATGGCAAGGCTTTGAGCGTGCGACTGGTGCTGCTGCTGCAGCCGGCTGAGCAGGTGCTGGAGGACATGTTCACCGGTTGGCGCAATCAGCAGTTGAGCCGGAACTTGGCGTTCGCGACGATCGACGGCCGTGAACGGCTGGTGCGACGTTTCGTCGACCACAGTCAGGCGTGGCCGTGGACGTGGACCCACCAGCATGTCGACGAGTTCTTCGCGGATCTGCGGGCGGTGCAGGGTCGCCGCCACACGACGGTGCGCGCGTATCAGAACGCGCTGCGCCTGTTCTGTGCCTATGTGGCTCATCCCGATTACGGCTGGGACCGCATGTGTGAGTCGCTGTTCGGGTCGCACCCGAGTCAGGTGGTGTTCGAGTGGAACGCCGCGGTGCATGCCCAGGTTGGCGAGAGTGACCCGCGCAAGCGCGCGTTCACTAAGCCGGAGCTGCAGGCGTTCTTCGACCGGGCTGACGACGAGGTGGACCGGATCCGCGCACTGGGTCGCAAGGGTGCTCTGCCAGCGTGGCGAGACGCAGTGCTGTTCAAGGTCGCCTACGCGTGGGGTCTGAGGAGGAACGAGGTCAGGCGACTGCAGCGTGTGGACTTCTCACCGAATCCGAAGGCTCGCGAGTTCGGCCGGTACGGGGTCGTGGCCGTGCGCTACGGAAAGGCGCAGCGGGCGTCGGCACCGAAGCGCCGCGGCGTGTTGACCGTGTTCGACTGGTCGGTCGACGTCGTCGACCAGTGGATCCAGGAGGGACTTCCCCGCTTCGGCGGCGACGGCATGGACCTGTTCCCTTCAGAACAACATGGGGTGGTCGGCGCCGCGATCGGCGACCGGTTCCGCCGCTACCGCGACGACCTCGGTCTCGATGAGGGGTTGGACCTGCATTCGCTGCGTCGCTCCTACGTGACCCACCTGATCGAGGACGGGTTCGATCCCCTGTTCGTCCAGCAGCAGGTCGGCCACGAGCACGCCTCGACCACCGCGATCTACACCTGCGTGTCCAGCGACTTCCGCACTCGGACACTTCGCGAAGCGTTGGACCGGTCCCTGACCCAAGCCTTATCGAAACAGGAGTCGTCATGAAACGACAGGTTGACTACCAGTGGCATCTGGCCGAAGTGATGGCCCGCCACGGACTGCACAACTCCACCGACTTGGGGGGCCTGCTGCACCAGCGCGGCATCACGCTGTCGACTTCACAGGTGTATCGCCTGGTCACCCAACGACCGGAGCGGGCGTCGCTGAAGGTGCTGGCGGCACTGTGCGACATCTTCGACTGCGAACTCGCCGACCTGGTTACGGTGACCGCTGCCGACGCCGCGCCACGCAAGCGCGCTTCCGGCCAGGCCGGCAACGTCGTGGACCTGAACCAGACGATCCGACCGAAACGGGCCCGAGTGGTCCACGACAGTGACTCCTGATCCCCCCGACCAGCCGTGGGTGCGCAACCGGCGACGGGGCCGGCCGCGGGTTGCGGAAGGAAACAAGACGTGTTGCCGTTGCGGGCGTGCGATGCGCCGCGCGTCGGCCCGGATGCCCGACGGCAGGTTATGCAGGCTGTGCTTCGAAGAAGCCGCCGCCACCTACGGCACCTGCCCCGGCTGCCACAGCCACCGACTCCTTCCCGGACTGGATCCGGGCACCAGGATCCGTTTATGTTGTGACTGCGCAGGAGTGACACGCAGTTTCGAGTGCGGAACGTGTGGTGACGAGGCGCTGATCTACCGTGACGGCAACTGCCGACGATGTGCGTTGCGGCTGCAACTCACTGAACTGCTCCACCCCGAGGATCACCCAGGCGGCCGCGCGTTGCTGATGGAGCTCGCCAAGGTGGAGCGACCGGCCAGCATTATGACGTGGCTTCTCAATCCCAAAGCCACGGAACTCCTCGAGGGACTCGGGACCGGCGCCATTGCCTACACCCACGAGGCCTTGGACGAGCTGCCCCACTCAAAGACCACCGAACACATCCGGGATGTGCTCGTGCAAGCCGAAGTCCTTCCCGCTCGTGACCGGCACCTCCCCGGGTTCCTGAGGTGGCTGGACCTGAAACTTGCCGCCATACCCGACGGTGAGCGCCGTCGAACCATCCGCCAGTTCGCCCGGTGGAAGTTCGTCGTGGCTATCCGCAAGTTGGTCGACGAGGGGCGACCAACACACGGCGCGATCGCCCACGCCCGCCAAAGCATCACCGTCGCCGATCAGTTCCTCACGTGGCTGCATGAGCAGCACCAACCCTTAGCCACCACCACGCAGCTGGATCTGGAACAGTGGCTCGCCACCGGCAACTCCACCCGCACCCCTGATCGCCAAGTCGCTCGGCTACAACGACAACACGATCCACCGTC
>CAZCRC010000267.1:0-3397 GCA_964500995.1 uncultured Actinomycetes bacterium | reverse complement strand
AGGCAGTCCGCTGTTCAGCGATTCCACGCCGGCCTCGCAGACCGCCGCGGCGGCGTAGCCGTCCCACGCACTTGGGCCATCTGTGTAGTTCCCCGTTGAGCTCCCCTGCTGGACCGCGTCGACCCAGCGCTGGAACTCGGTGTCGTAGGCCTGCCCGAACCGCTCACGGAAACCGGGGGTGATCTGGCCACCTCGGGTGCCGTCGCCGCGCGAGCGGACCAAGTTGACATCCAGGCCGATCATCGCGCTGCCCTTCTCGGCCACGACCTCGGTGCGCACCTCATAGGCGACTCCGGTGGTGACGAAGAGCTCGACGTCCACGTGCCGGCCGGATGCCGTGCGCAGGATCGCGATCTGCGGGTCGGCGAGACCCTCCGGCGCACCGGGATTGGCCGACGGCGTGATGATCTGGATCGAGACGATCTCTTCGTCGAACAGGAAGCGGGTGACGTCGACCTCGTGCACCAGCGAATCGCGCACCACCATGGCACTGTCGAATCCGTTGGGGACGGCGGGATTTCGGTGTGCGCAGTGCAGGACCAGCGCGCGGCCCAGGTCACCGGAGTCCAGGAGAGACTTCAGCTGGGCGTACTCGTGATCGAAGCGCCGCATGAACCCGACCTGGATGAGCCGCTTGCCCAGTTCGGCCTCGCGCTTGACGATCTCCAACGAGGTGGCGACATCGGTGGTCAGCGGCTTCTCGCACAGCACCGGCTTGCCGTGCTCAAGGCAGGCCAGCAACTGCTTTTCGTGGGTCGGGCCGGGAGTGGCCAGCACCACCGCGTCGACCTGCGGGTCGGCGATGGCGTCGAGCGGATCGGCGACGGCGCGGCATCCGTCGATGCCCGCGGCGATCTGCTCGGCCTTCTCGGTGATGAAGTCGTTCACGACGACAACCCGCGCTCCGGAGATCCGGCTGGTCAGGCGGGCGACATGGTCGGCGCCCATGATGCCGACGCCCAGGACGGCCACCCGAAGATCGTTCGCTGTTCTTGAATCAGACACTGCGTTCTCCTAGCTGAAACGAACGGACGGGATGCCACAGGAACCCAGGTAGGCACTCGTGCGCTTGGCGATGGGCAGGGGAGCGTCGACCTCGCAGGGGTACATGTCCTGCTCGACGATGGCGAACACGTCGATGCCGAGCTTCTCGATCTCGGCGAGCAGCGGCGGCATCTCCGGAATGCCCAGCGGCGGTTCGGTCATCGCACCGAGCTTGACGGCCTCACCGAACGGCAGATCCTCGGCCTCGACCTTGGCGCGCACCTCGGGGTCGACCTGTTTGAGGTGCAGGTAGCCGATGCGCTCGGGGGCCCGGCGGATGATGGCGATATTGTCGCCGCCGCAGTAAGAGATGTGCCCGGTGTCCAGACACAGGTTCACGAACTCGGCATCGGTGCCGTCGAGGAAGCGGTAGACGTTTTCCTCGGTGTCGACATGGCTGTCGGCATGCGGGTGGTACTGCGCACGGACGCCGTACTTCTCGAACATCGCCTTGCCCAGCTCATTCATCCCCCGGGTCTTGTGCCGCCACTGCTCGGGGGTGAGGTTGCGGTGCTCCAGGACTGCTCCGGTGGCGGGGTCGCGCCACATCTCGGGGATGACGACGACGTGCTTGCCGCCGGCAGCGGCCGTCAACTTGGCGACGTTCTCGATCTGGGTCCATACCGAGTTCCAGGCATCGTCCCCGCGGGTCTGCGACCGGTGCAGGTGCTCGAACACCGTGCCGGCGGACAACTTCAGGTTGCGCTTGCCGAGTTCGTCGAGAAGCTGTTGCGGATCGGTCGGCAGGTAGCCGTACGGGCCGAGTTCGATCCACTCGTAACCCGATTCGGCGACCTCGTCGAGGAAGCGGGTGTACGGGGTCTGTTGCGGGTCATCCGGGAACCAGACGCCCCAGGAGTCGGGTGCGGATCCCACGAGAATTGATGACATTGCGGTGTTTCCTTCTAACGATCGGACGGACGGAGCAGGGGGCGCTGTACTTTCTTCCAGTCCGCATACCTCTGGTAGGCGGTCTGGGTGGACTCCAGGGTGGAGGTCTCGCTGACGGGGACGTCCCACCAGGAGAAGCTGTCCGGGGCGTAGATCCGCGGGTCGGTCTCGACGTAGATGACCGTGATGACGTCGGCGGCCTTGGCGGCCTTGACCGCGTCCGCGAACTCCGCGGCGGTGGCCACCTTGATGACGTCGGCGCCCAGGCTGGCGGCGTTGGCGGCCAGATCCACCGGCAGCCTGTCCCCGTCGAGACGACCCTGGGCTCCGCGGTAACGGTAGTCGGTGCCGAAGCGCTGAGAACCGAGCGACTCGGAAAGCCCACCGATGGAGGCGAATCCGTGGTTCTGCACCAGCACCGGGATGACCTTGACGCCCTCCTGCACGGCGGTGGCGATCTCGGTCGCCATCATCAGGTAGGAACCGTCGCCGACCATGATGAACACGTCGCGGTCGGGAGCACCCATCCGGACCCCGATGCCGCCGGCGATCTCGTAGCCCATGCAGGAGAACCCGTACTCGACGTGGTAGCCCTTGCGGTCCCGGGTGCGCCACAGCTTGTGCAGATCACCGGGCATCGACCCGGCGGCGCAGACCACCACGTCCCGCGGATCCGACAGCGTGTTCACCAGTCCGATGACCTGGTTCTGGTTGAGCTGCACACCGTCTTCGGTGGCGTACACCGAGGACACCGTGTCGTCCCACTCTTCGGCCAGTTCGGTGACCCGGGTGCGGTATTCGTCGCTGACGGTGTAGTCGGCCAGCGCCGGCCCGAGCGCCTCGATGGCCTCGCGGGCATCGGAGACCACACTGATACCGCCCTGCTTGACCGAGTCCAGCGAGGCCACGTTGATGTTGACGAACCGCACCTCGGGATTGTTGAAGGCGGTGCGCGATGCGGACGTGAAATCGCTGTAGCGGGTCCCGATCCCGATGATCACATCGGCCTCGGCGGCCAGCGCGTTGGCGGCGGTGGTGCCGGTCGATCCGATGGCGCCGACGCTCTGCGGGTGGTCGTAGCGCAGTGATCCCTTACCGGCCTGGCTCTCGGCCACCGGGATGCCGGTCTGTGCGGCCAGCGCAGCAAGAGCTTCCTCGGCGAAGGAGTAGTGCACTCCGCCGCCTGCCACGATCAAGGGCTTGGTGGCCGAGGCGATGACCTCGGCGGCGCGGGCGATCACCGAACGCTCGGGCAGCGGACGGGCGATGTGCCAGGTGCGTTCGGCGAACAGTGATTCCGGCCAGTCGTGTGCCTCGGCCTGGACGTCCTGCGGGATGGACACTGTCGCCGCACCCGTCTCGACCGGATCGGTCAGCACGCGCATCGCGCCCAGCAGAGCCGCCGGCAGCTGCTCGGGCCGCCACACCCGGTCGAAGTAGCGCGACAGCGGTTTGAACGCGT
>CAZCRC010000266.1:0-3404 GCA_964500995.1 uncultured Actinomycetes bacterium | reverse complement strand
CGCCAATGTTCGCACCGACGTCTGGGCTCGGTTCTGGACCGCCAAAACAAGGCCCTGCTCCCCCCAGTGCGCGCGGGCCAGGTACTCGAACTCCGTGGCGTCCCAGGTCACGGCCACCTGATCGCCGGTGATCGAGACCAGATGCAGACTCACGGACGCATTGGTTGTTCCGGCAGCGGGGTACCGGACCTCGGTCGGGTCGTGGAGCGGTTGCGCCGGGTCGGCGATCCACCACTGCTGCACGGCCTCCTCGTCAACGCGAGCGACCAGCAGGCGTTCGGAGTCCGGTGCCCACCACATGCCGGCGAACCGGTTCATCTCTTCGGCGGCAATGAACTCGGCCGTGCCCCACGCCTGTGTGGGAGAGCCTGGCTCCAACAGGGTCTGCTGCGACCGGTCGGTCGGGTCGACGAGCAGAACCCGCGGTCCGGATGTGACGGCCACCCGGCTACCGTCGGGAGCCACCGTCGGATTGGCGAAATCACCCGCCGATCCCACCGCGCGGGGTTCGCCATCGGACGGAGCGCAGACCCACAGTTGCCCCGACAGGACGAACGCGACGCAGGACCAGTCCCGCGCGACGCTGTAGCCGGTGATCCCGCCCGACACTTCCCGCAGCCGCTCCCGGCGGGCACGTTCCTCGGCGGGGAGTCCCTCGGGGCCGCCGCTGAGGAGACGCACCGAATCGACCAGACGCCGCTCAGTCCAATCACCGTCGGTCCACGTGGCCAGCCACAGGTGATTGACGGGGTCCGTGGGTCCCTCCGACCTCAGGTAGAGCAGTCGTTCGCCGTCCGGTGAGACGGTCACGGTGCGGGGGGCTCCCAACCGGAAGCCACGCGTCACTGCTTTTCGGCGGGGGAACTCGTCGGTCACGAGTCGACCGTAGGGCGCACAGCCGATCCGGGACAGCGAAACGCCCCGCCTCCCGCCGGGTGTGGCGGAAAGCGGGGCGTCCGATTGGTCAACTGGGGTTCTTGACCTTCTTGATCTGGAAGAAGGGACCGCTCTGACCCTCGATGAACATCGTGGACTTCTTGCCGCGCGTTCCCGCCGCCACCAGGTAGTTGTCCGTCGTGTAGCCCTGCGCGAGCCACTCGTGCAACCAGGTCGAGGCCTGGTAGCAGCTGACGCCCTTGACGTACGTCAAGTAGTACCCCTGCTTGATCTTGCTGCCGTTGATGCTGTCGTTGTGCAGCACATGGAAGGTACCGTCCTGGCACAACTTGCCCTTGATCCCCGCAGAAGCGGACGTCGCCGGGACCAGGGTGCCCATCGCGAGCAGTCCACAGGCACCGACGGCTGCCATCGACTTCTTGTTCATGCCGTTCCTCAATCTGTTGATGTGAACGCCTCCCCACGACCGAGGCTAGTCGGCGTCGCGGGCATCCCGGCCGCACCCCGCGGGCGTGTCCGGTGGGTAAGGTTCGCCTCATGACACAACGACGGCTCTTGGTGGTGCATGCCCACCCCGATGACGAGTGCCTCAGTACCGGCGGCGTGCTGGCCACCCACACCGCGGCCGGGGATCAGGTCACTTTGGTCACTTGCACCTTGGGCGAGGAGGGCGAGATCCTGCTGCCCCACATCTCGCACCTGGCGGCCGACCAGGAGGACGACCTCGC
Source organism: uncultured Actinomycetes bacterium (assembly GCA_964500995.1). GTDB lineage: Bacteria > Actinomycetota > Actinomycetes > S36-B12 > CAIWTL01. The sequence goes on along the minus strand of CAZCRC010000266.1, from coordinate 1,779 downwards.
ATCGCATCGGGTCGAAGAGCTTGCGGCGTCGATGGCTGCCCTGGGTATCAGCGACAACCGGATTCTGGGCGGCCCGGGCACTTATCGCGACTCCGGCATGATGGGTGAGCCGTCCAACGACCGTGACGGCAGTTTCTGGCGAGCCGATCTGCGAGAGGCTTCGGACCACCTCGTGGCGGTCATCCGGGAGACCCGCCCCCAGGTCCTGATCACCTATGACGACTTCGGTGGGTACGGGCACCCCGACCACATTCAAGCTCACCGAGTCGCCACGTACGCCGCTGTGCTGGCGGCGGTGCCGACTTATCGCCCCGATCTCGGCCCAGCCTGGGACATCCCGCGCTGGTACTGGACCGCGTTCCCCAAGAGCGAGGTGCGCAAGGGCATCGAACTACTTCGAGCAGCCGGCGACACCTCGGACTTCGCCGCCATGGACCCCGACGATCTGCCGTTCACAGTCGACGACGACGTGGTGGCGGTGGTGGTCGACGTTGCTGCCCAACTGCCCGCGAAACGAGCCGCCATGGCTGCCCACGCCAGCCAGATCAACCTCGACGAGGGCTTCTTCGCGCTGTCGAACAACGAGGGAATGCCGGTGTTCGACAAGGAGTACTTCCGCCTGGCCAAAGGTGACCTTCCTCCCGGTGGCCCCCATGACGATCTGTTCGTCGGCCTGTCCGAATGAGCGACACCGAACCCGCCCCGGGCCGTCGCTCTTCGCGATTGGGGGTGGGGTCTGCCGTCGTACTCGGGTTCGGTGGTGTGGTCCTCGGACTGTTCGGCGGATTCCTGCAGGCCTGGACGATAGCCGTGGCGGGACTCACCCTGCCGGTGGGACTGGTGCTGGTCCTCGGGTGCCTGATCGCGGGGATCCGGGCCTTGGTCCACCTGTTCGACACCCGCCGTTCGGGCGTGGTCTTCTTCGTCGGATGGGTCGTCACCAGCGTCGTCCTTGCCATTCCCACTGCTGGGGGCGACATCGTGATCGCCCCCGACGGTCTGGCCATCGCCTACCTGTTCGTCGGTGTCATCGCAGGGTCTGCGGCCGCCAACCTGCCCACACGACTGCGCCCCAACGACACCAGTCAACCCCGCGAGGCTGCCACGGGGGCGCAGTCGTGAGCGACGACGTCAACGAGCGGGAGTTCCGGCGGGCGATGGGCACCTTCGCGACCGGGGTGGGGGTGGTGACGTGCGTCTGTGAGGGACGGGATCACGCCATGACGGCCAACGCGATCACCTCGGTGTCGCTGAGCCCGCCGCTCATCCTGGTCGCGGTCGAACGCACCACACGGTTCTGGGAGGCAGTCAGCCGGCAGTCCCACTGGGCCGTGTCGATCCTGGCCGAGGCCGCGCAGGATCATGCCCGGTGGCTCGCGACGTCCGGACGCCCGTTGCCGGGGCAGTTGGACCGCGTTCCCCATCGGCGCACCGATCGGGGCATTGCGCTTCTGGAGCAGTCACTGGCCTGGCTGGAATGTCGTACCGAACAGCTGGTCCCGGCAGGAGATCACGACATCCTGATCGGAGCCGTCGAGTCGCTGACGGTCGCGGACTCCGCTGCTGATGCGCTGGTGTACTGGCGATCGCAGTACCACCGGCTGGCGCCGTGATGGGTCAGTCGATGGCCGTGGCGCCGCCGGTGTCATCGGACGGCCACACCACAGCCTCGGGGATGTCGGCGGGCCACCGGTACTCGTAGCGATGATGGGTCACGAACCCGAGCCGTTCGTAGAATCCCAAAGCGGCCGCGTTGTCCTCGAACAACTGCAGATACCA
>CAZCRC010000265.1:0-3404 GCA_964500995.1 uncultured Actinomycetes bacterium | reverse complement strand
GTGAGGCACGAAGTCGCCATGCTCAAGGCCGTGGCAGCCACCTACGTCATGCTGCGCCCGGGCGCCGAAGCGATCTACGAGCAGCAGCGCGAGATTCTGGCCGAGGTGTTTGCCGCGTTGTTGGCTCGTGGCGAGGATGCGTTGGAACCCTGGCTGCGGCCCCGCTGGCTAGCGGCGCAAGATGATTGCGCACGCACCCGCATCGTCGCCGACCAGATCGCCAGCCTCACCGACGTGTCCCTGACGCGCTGGCACCGCGAACTCCACAGCGGATCGGCCGTTCACTGAGCGAACAGCGCCAATACCGCCGCCTCCACCTGCGCGAATTGATCCGGGTGCTGATCAGGGAACCCCGGCACCAGTCGCTCGCACGCATCCCTGTACGCCTCGTGAAGGCTCCGATGGGTGCGCCCGGCAGCGGGATCCGCTGGCTGGAGGACGTAGTGCTGCAACGGCGTGGCATCCCCGGTCAGAACGTCGTCGTCGATCACCTGGGTCACGACTGCAAATCTCACCTGTTCGGGATCCGACACATGGCCGAGTCCGAACCCGTCGGACACCGATCGGTTCGCCCCCACGTTGAGGACGAAGCCGTGCGGCAGGTCGATGGAGTGGATCACCGCAGCGTCGTCGCCCTCAGGAGTGCTCACAGTCCGGCCAGGACTTCCAGTGCCCGGTCCATCTCATCGCGAGTGTTGTAAGCGTGAGGGCTGAGCCGCAGGACCGAGCGGGTGCCCATCTCCCGTGGATTGGTGTGAGGACCGACCTCCCAGGCATTGACACCTGCAGCGGCCAACGCGGCGACCGCATCGGACGTTGCGACTCGATCGTTTCGCACCGTCACAATGCCCGAACGGATCCGCCCCCGATCCTGCACTCGCCACGAGCCCGACGCGCCGATGTGGCTACGCAGGTACTCCGCATTGCGAGCGATCGCTCCGGCCAGGACAGGAACGCTGATGTCCGTGGCGTACCGGGCGGCGGCGATCAGCCCCAGCGTCACAGCCACGGAACTCTCGAACGACTCGAAGCGTCGAGCGGAATCGTCGAGCGTGTAGTCATCGGTGTGGACCCACCGGCCACCGGCGACGTCGACCGGATAGGCGTCCACATCCCGCAGGGCTCGATCGCTCACCACGAGCATGCCGCTGCCCCGCGGGCCGCGCAGGTACTTGCGTCCGCTCCCGATCAGGAAGTCGCATCCGATTCTGGGCATGTCGACCGGCAGTTGCCCCAACGACTGGCAGGCATCCACCAGGTACCACGCGTTCGAACCGGATGCTCGTAGTTGCTGGCCGATCGCCGCGACGTCGTTGACGAGACCGTTGTGGCTCGGGGCATGCACGGCGCAGACCAGTCGCACATCGTCGTCCAGCATGGGCGCCAATGCGGCCGGATCCGTCGTGCCACTGGCGTCGTCGGGGATCACCTCGACGCGCAGTCCCATCCGTCGGGACAGCTGCAGCAGCGGCAGTACGGTGCTCGCATACTCGGCTCCGGCCACGAGCACCCGGTCGCCGCGCTGCAGCCGGATCGTCGACAACACTCGATGAAGACCAGCGGTGGCGGACTCGACGAACGCCAGGTGGCGGGCGCCCATGCCGACCAGTCCGGCGACGATGGCGCGGCCCGCGTCGATCTCGGCGTCCACCTCGGCAGCAGCCTCGTATCCGCCCCGCTCAGCTTCCAGCCGCAGGTGCCGAACCATTCGGTCGACGACCGCGGCCGGTGGCAGTGACGCGCCGGCGTTGTTGAGGTGAGCCACTCGCTCGCACCCCGGCGTCTCAGCGCGGAGTCGGGAACGGCTGAGTGAACCGGCCCGAGCGGGGGTCGACGCGACGTCGACCTGGGCGCGGGTGTCGGCGGGGGCAGCGGACATGGGCCCCATTCCACCATGGGACCCCACGTGGAGTCAGGTAACGGCCGTTCGACACACCCGAACCCACAGTCGTCAACCGCATCGCGCATTTGGCGCCCACCACGCGCGGCCACACAACATGCCTGACAGAATCCACGTGCTTCGGCTCTGGGCATGAGCCGCCCGTGGGGACGCATGACAGTCGCGAAGGCGAGGTGAGTCAACGATGAAGCTGATCCGATGCGGCATCGCACTCTTCGCTGCGACTCTCGCGGTGACAGGCTGCGCCAGCCCTGCAGCTGACCCTGCCCCGACACCTGGGTCGCCATCGGTGGCCACGTTGGTTGTGCCGCGGTTCAACGGCGGCTCCCTGCCGACCGACCCCGAATCGCAGGAACAGTTCTGGATCCGTCGCGGATTCCCGGCGGCCCAGTTACAACTTGGACCCACCTACGACCAGCTCATCAGCGACCTAGCGAAAGCGAGCGGCTCGGCAGAAAGGATCATCGGTGCCAGCTACGACTGGCGAATGCCAGGAGCACCGCCACAGCCGATCGATGATGGCAAGGTCGAGGGGTTGCTGGCCCATTGGAACGACCCGCAAGCGGCGAGCGTGTTCGAGTACGCGGTGGACTACCTGCGGTACTGGTTGGTCCAAGCCGCTGCCGCATCACCCGGTAGCACCGAAGTCAATGTCGTCGCCCACAGCACCGGGGTCTCGGTTGTGCGCGCCTACCTGCAAAGCGACGCCTACGGCCAGAGCGTGCTCGCCCCAGACGGTACTCGAATCACCTTGCCCAAAATCGGCAAGTTGATCCTGGCCTCACCGCCACAGGAAGGGGCTCCGTTTGTCTGGAACCTGTGGAACGGCAACTTCGCCAGCTTCCGCGACGCCGCACGTGGCGCCGACGTATTCGCCGGCTACACGCGCGCCTACCGATTTGTGCTTGCAGGCGGAACAATCACCGGACCGGCCGGCGACATCACCCGAGCCGACCTCAAGGGCAAGGGCCTAGCGAGGCAGGTCAGTTTCCTGCGAGCGTATAACCCGCTGTTCCGCATAGTCCTGCCTACCTCGCCCTTCCTCTATCCGGTCTCGCAAGTGGGGCAGAACCCGGCAACTATCAACGACACCGCGAACCGGAACGAACTGCTGCTCGCCCTCAACGCGGACTCCGAACCAGGCCGCAATCCCTGGACCTCCCTGGCGGGCTCGGTGACGGTCACCTATCCGGTTCACGTGCTGGCTGACCCGTCAGCGCCTGACTCGGCCACCGTTCCCACCAACGTCATGGACCAGGCCGAGAAGGGAACGGGGGGCCAGATCATGCCATTCACCGCCTTTGCGTCCAGCGATCGAAAGACCATTCCCACCGCACCGGGGCAAGCCTGGTACAGCGAGATCTTTGAGCCCGACAACGGCGACGGTGCCTTCCCGAAAAGCTCCATGCAGCGCATGTTCTTCACATCCACAGGGCAACCTGACGGCAATATCACCATCCAGCAATGGGGGAATGGTGCCTCCCCCCAAACGCACGGCAAGGAG
>CAZCRC010000264.1:0-3414 GCA_964500995.1 uncultured Actinomycetes bacterium | reverse complement strand
CCGATCGACACGAGAATCGAGGTCCGGTCATCTGCCACGGCCGAGTGCAGCCAGCCGCGTGGCAGGTAGAGGCAGTCCCCAGGGGTGAGCGTTGTGGTCAGGTAGGCGGGTTCCGATGCCCGGCTCGCCACCTGGCTGCGCACGTTGGACCAGGGTTGGTCGGGACCAGGTGCCGCAATGACCGGCCGATGGATCTGCCAGTCCTTGGTGCCGGCGATCTGCAGGACGAAGACGTCGTGGGTGTCGTAGTGGGGAGCGAATCCCTGCGCTCCGGGCGGCGTCACGTACGCATTGACCTGGACGGCGTGACCGAGGTCATCGTGAAGTTGGCGGGCGAACTCCTGTAACGGTGCCCAGGTGCGGTGCAGTCCCTGGAGCACCAGCGTGGCCCCCTCGGCCATGAGCGCATGGATCTTGACCGGATCGGCTTGATCCGTGACGGTCGCTCCGACGCCGCCCGTACTCGTGTACGTGGCTGCGGCGAGGACCTGACCATTGCGAGCCATCCGCAGGAAGGGCGTGCGGATGCCCCGCACCGTCAGAAGTTCGTCCACGGCCGCTGAACTGAACAGATCGTCGAAATCGGCCGTGGCGGACAGTAGCGGAGCCTGTCCCCAGTACTCGGTGGCGAACTCATCGGTCGAGATCGTCAGACAGCGCGACAGTGCGGGCCGCAGGTCACTCACCTGCGGCCCGCTTCGCAACGCCAGGTCAGGAGTCAGCGCCGCCGTCCGCTCCGCCGTCTGCGCCACCGTCGGCACCGCCGTCTGCGCCACCGTCGGCACCGCCGTCCGCGCCACCGTCGGCACCGCCATCCGCGCCACCGTCATGCCCGCCGGGATTCGCGCCGCCGTCAGCGGTGCCTTCGCCAGGGGCTGCCGCGCCGTCGGCGCCACCGTCGTGGCCGCCGGGGTTGGCGCCGCCGTCGGCTGCTCCTTCAGCGGCTTCTGCCGCGCCGCCGGTGATGTCCTCTTCTTCGATCGACATTCGTTGTCCTTTCGGTCCTGATGGACGGGTGTGCTGAGCAGCCTATTGAGGTGCACTCGTCGCGGCCAGGGTGTCCCACCGAATGCCCGGATTGACTGGCGGCTGCTCAGCTCCCAGACGCGCTGTGCGTGTGCAGCCACGCGATGATGTGGGGAAGGTCGCTCCAGGCGCGGTATTCGCGGTGGTCAGGGCCGACGCTGGTGAGCATCGCCGCCAGATCAGCTGCTGCGCCGTCAGAATGAGCGACGAGTTCATTCAGGGTGCGTCGATAGGTGCGGATCGTGAACACGACCGCACCCGTGACTGGCAACCGGGACAGGGTCTGGCGCTCCACCCGGAACGTCCAGTCCCCTGGATTCTTGACCCGCGTTGCCGGGCGATCGGGTTGATAGCGGTCGGCGTTGTCCAGCAGCGTCCAGTTGGTGCGCCACATCGGTCGGTCCACGCTCAGGCGATCCAAGAACGAGTCCACCGGATCGGAAATGGCGTCGTACCCCGGAACCGGGGCGTGGATGGCAGCGACGGAAGCGCCCATCTTGTCGGTCAACCGCCACCGCGACGGAAAGCACACGCAGGCGGCGCTGAGTACCCAGCCCTCGTCACCCTTGGTCAGCAGACAGAGGTCCTCCTGCACCAGCAGCGCGGCGGCCTGGAGTTCCGGGACACCCACCTCGGGCTCGCGTGGTTGATGGGGATGGAAACACGCCAGATGATCGACCACGTGGGCGAGCAGTTCCCGTGTCGCGTCGGCGGCGTCGTCGGTGACAGCCAGCACGTCACTGGGGCGTGATCGGAGGAGTTCGCGCTTCAGTCGGACGTCATCGCAGAAGTCGGCGTCGAACTGCAGCCACGCAGCCGGGTCGAGAGCACGCAGACCCAAGGTGACCCGGTGGCGCTTGCCGTCGATCGTCGACACCGGGTCGAACGCGGATCGAGTCATGACCCCGACCGTACTGCGGAGCACTGGCAGCGCGACGTGTCAGTGGGCGCTCAACTCGTTGACCGCATCGTTCTTGCCGGGCATCAGCCACCACGTGGCGAAGGCCCCGACCAGCAGCACTGCCGCGCCCACCAAGGTCGTCACCGACAGGGCATGGGTGAATGAGGTTTCCACCACGGCGATCACCTGTTCGCTGAGGTCCGGAGGCAGTGCGGTCACGGCTTCGAAGGCCTCGCCGGGCGACTCGTTGGCGGCTTGGGCGACGTCCGGTGACACTCCAGGTGGCAGAGCCAGCGTGGCCTGGTACACGGCCGTCAGGATGCTGCCGAGCATGGCGATGCCCAGTGCGGTACCCAACTCGTAGCCGGTCTCGGACACCGCGGACGCGGCACCAGCGCGGTCCTTCGGTGCGACGGCGAGCACGGTGTCCGAGGCGATCGTCAACGCCACTCCGTCACCCGCACCGATCAGGATCAGCGGGATCACGAAGAACACGAAACTCGGATTGTCGAGCAGCAACGCGACCCCCGCCATGCCGGCGCCGATCGCGATCAACCCCAGCGACGTGATCGGACCCCGGCCAAATCGGCGCATGATGCCGCCTGCCGTCAACGCAGCGACCAGGGCTGCCAATGTGGCGGGGAGTTCGAACAGGCCCGCCTGCAGCGGTTCGAGTTTGAGGATGAATTGCAGGTATTGCGAGAAGAAGAACAGGGCTCCGGCCAGCCCGAAGACCGACAGCAGCATGCCCAGGACCGCACCCGTGAACGCCCCGTTCGAGAACAGGCGGACATCCACCAGTGGGTGCTCCAGGGTGCGTTGCCGTTGGATGAACCACGCCAATGCGCCGGCCCCCACGACACCGGCCACCAGGTATCCGGGTTCGATCCCGTGCACCGCAGACTCCTTGATCGCGTACACGAGGCCGAGGATGCCCACCATCGACAACACCACCGACACGGCATCCAGCGGCCCCGGGTTCGGGTCCCATGACTCCCGCAGGGTGGGCAGCCCGATGATCAGCACCAGCGCCATGATCGGCACATTGACGAGGAACACCGAGCCCCACCAGAAGTGCTGCAACAGCACCCCGCCGAACAGGGGGCCGGCCGCCGCTCCGGCGGCACCCATGGCGCTCCACACTCCGATCGCGAAACTGCGTTCCTTGTCGTCGGTGAATGTGGACCTCATCAAAGCGAGTGTCGATGGCATCAGGGTGGCTCCCGCGACGCCGAGCAGTGCACGCATGACGATCAGCGTCTCGGCGTTCTGGGCGTAGGCAGCGGGGATCGAGATGAGTGCGAACATCGTGCCGCCCACGAGCAGCATCCGCTTGCGCCCCCACCGGTCACCCAGATTTCCCATGGTGATCAGCAATCCGGCCAAGACGAACGAGTAGATGTCGCCGATCCACAGCACCTGAGTCGCGGTCGGCTGCAGATCGCGAACGATGCTGGGCGTCGCCAGACTCAGCACCGTGCCATCGA
>CAZCRC010000263.1:0-3416 GCA_964500995.1 uncultured Actinomycetes bacterium | reverse complement strand
CCGCGTCGCCGGCAAGACCGGCACGGCCGAGAACGGCAACAGTGCCGACACGGTGTGGTTCACGTCGTTCGCGCCGGCCGAGAACCCGCAGGTGGCCGTCGCGGTGGTGCTGCAGGGAGCGGGTGGCAGCGGCGGTTCGCTCGCGGCCCCGATCGCACGATCCGTCATGGAGGCCGTGCTCAACTGAACCGTCGGCCTTCGGGAAGCCGCTACGTTCCGGTAACTCCCCCGGGTCGCTGGAGAAGGCACCCCCGCCGGTAGTCCATGATGGAGGTCGGTCTGTCTGCAGGAGGGGTCCAGCATGAGTGACGATCCGACCCAGGTCGGTGGCTTCGGGGGAGTTCCCGAACCCACGCCCCAGGATCCGACCACGGTGGGCGATCCGACGGCTGCCGGTTTCGTCCCGCAGGGCCCCGGTACGACGATGTTGGGGGACCGCTACGAGATCGGCGAACTGTTGGGCCGAGGCGGCATGGCCGAGGTCCACGAGGGCTACGATCTGCGGCTCGGCCGTCGCGTCGCGGTCAAGATCCTGCGTCCCGAACTGGCCCGTGATCCCTCGTTCCATCAGCGGTTCCGCCGCGAGGCACACAGTGCCGCTGCACTGAACCAGGCGAACATCGTGGCCGTCTACGACACCGGCGAGGACACCCTCGGATCCGGTCCCACGGCCGTCACGGTGCCGTACATCGTCATGGAGTACGTCGACGGGATGACGCTGCGACAACTGCTCGGCAGCGGTCGCCGCCTGCTCCCGGAACGGGTCCTCGAGATCACCTCCGGCATCCTCGCCGCCCTGGACTACAGCCACCGGCACGGCATCGTGCACCGAGACATCAAGCCGGCCAACGTCATGTTGACCAAGAACGGCGAAGTCAAGGTCATGGACTTCGGCATCGCCCGGGCACTGGCCGCACAGGGTCAGACGATGACCGCGACCTCGCAGGTCATGGGGACCGCCCAGTACCTGTCCCCGGAGCAGGCCCGCGGCGAGGTCGTGGACGCTCGCTCCGACCTGTACTCCACCGGGTGCGTGCTCTACGAATTGCTGACGGACCGCCCACCGTTCGTCGGGGAGTCCCCCGTGTCGGTGGCCTACCAGCACGTCAGTGAACAGCCGGTGCCCCCGTCCGCCTTGGACAGCCAGGTGACGCCGCAGGTGGATGCCGTGGTGTTGCGGGCGCTCGCCAAGAGCCCCGACCAGCGTTACCAGACCGCCGCCGAGTTCAAGGCCGACGTCGACCGCGCGATCGTGGGGGCCCCCGTCACGGCGCCGGTGCCGGTTGTGGCCGCCGCCGTTCCTGACCCGACGGCCATGATGCCGCCCATCGCCGAACCGCCGCTGCCCCCGGGAACCGACGACGAGGACGAGAAGAAGAGCCCGTGGCTGTGGGTAGGCATCGTCGCGGGAGTGCTGCTGCTGGCGGTGGGGGCCATCGCGTTGGCGCAGTCCCTGTTCGGCGGCTCCGAGGTCGAGCAGGTGCAGGTGCCCCGCATTGTGGGCCAGAGCCTGACCGACGCCGAGAACACCCTCAACGCAGCCGGATTGCGGCTCGGAGCGGAAGAGGCCGAGGCCTCGGACAAGCCCGAGGGCACGATTTTGGCCCAGGACCCACCGGCCGGGGAGTCGTTGGAGAAGGGCCAGGGCGTTGATGTCACCGTGTCCGGTGGACCGGGTCAGACCGTGGTCCCCAACGTCGTCGGTCAGACCAGCCCGGAGAACGCGGCGACCCAACTCGCTGACGCGAAGCTCAAACTGGGCAACGTGCAAACCCGGGACAGCGATCAGCCCCAGGGGTACGTCCTGAGTCAGTCGCCGGAGCAGGGCAAGAGCGTGGATGTCGGCACCGAAGTCAACATCGTGGTGTCCGACGGGCTCGTGACCGTCCCGAACGTGATCGGCAGCAGCGAGGCCCAGGCCCGCAGCGCGTTGTCGAACGCGGGACTGGACGTCTCGGTCACCTCGCAGGAGAGTGACCAGTCCGCGGGAACGGTCCTGGCGCAGAGTCCCAACGCCGGCAACCAGGTGTCGCGCGGCGATACGGTCACCATCACGGTGTCCACGGGTCCGCCGACGCCAACGCCGACGCCGACGGTGACCAGTGACAATCAGCAGAACCCCGACCGGCAGGGTCAGTCCGCCCCACCCACGACGCGTCCCGCGCCCGAGGGTGAGGGGGAAGTGGTCCCCTCACCGTAGTCCGCCTGCCCCTGCCTCACGAACGACGGCCGCCCTCCACCCCGGGCGGGCGGCCGCCTCGTACTCAGGCTGGCTGCGGCTGCGATTCCGACTGGCGACTGGTGCTGAACATCAGCACGATCGCCGCGATGGTCGCCAACACCGTCAGTCCGACCACGACTTTGATCGGAGCGGGAACGGGGACGAAGAACGCCGGAACGGCAGTCAGGGCCGCGACGGTGATCGCCCCTGCGGCGATGCGGAGCGCGGCCGGCTTGGCCGTACGCCAGGCCACGACGACCGCCACAAGTCCCACGAGACCCAGGATGCTGCCCGCAATGAGCACGGCCTGGGGTGGACCGGCGGTGCCGCCCGCCCCCTCCGGGGCAGGCCCCACGGCACTGAAGAGGTTGAGGAAGGACAGGACCCCCGCAAGGGCCAAACCCACCTTCTGTCGAGTCGTGATCATGGCCGATCCCTTCGTGTCGGGGTGCCCCATCGGCACCCGCTTACCCGACCAGACTGAGGACACCACGATTCCCGGCACCAGTACAGAACTTCCCAAGCGGTCCCGGTCCGTCACAGCCGCCGAGGGAACTTCTTCCTGACGCGGATTCCACCAGCGGCCGGGGAACTCGGGAAGTTCCTCCGATCCGATCGGGCAGTGAGTCAGCGATGATGGATCGATGAGCGTCCGGGTGCTGGTGGTCGATGACCATGCCATTGTGCGCGACGGTCTACGTGCCCTCCTGGCGTCCCTGGGCATGACGGTCGTGGCAACCGCAGCGGACGGTGCCGCTGCCATCAGCGCCGTGACGGAGCACGGACCGCAGGTGGTCCTGATGGACATCCAGATGCCCGGAATGGATGGCTTGGAGGCCACGCGCCGCCTCACCGAGTCCCACCCCGACGTGGCCGTCGTGATGCTGACGATGTCCGACGACGACCCGACATTGGCAGCCGCGGTTGCTGCGGGGGCATCGGGCTACGTGCTGAAGGGAGCCGGGCAACAGGAACTTCAGGCCGCCATCGCAGCGGCCGCTGCCGGACAATCGGTGTTCTCACCCGGCCTCGCCGCCCGATTGCTGGCGGGGACGGCCCCACCGCAGGCGGAGCTTGCCGACCTGACGCCACGGGAGCGCGACATCGTGAACCTGCTGGCCACGGGCTGTTCCACGGCGAGCATCGCGGATCAGTTGTATCTGTCGCCGAAGACAGTCAGCAACCACCTGACCAC
>CAZCRC010000262.1:0-3422 GCA_964500995.1 uncultured Actinomycetes bacterium | reverse complement strand
GGGGGTCCCGGTAGTAATCGTGCAGGAACCAACGGATATGGCTGCCGTACGGTCGGGCTGATCGGTTGGGCTACGTTCTTACGGATTGCTGGTTCGGGCGCGGGGGTGTTTGGTGGCGACGGGTTTGTTCTCCGATGGTCAGTTGGATCAGTTGCGGGGGTTTCCCGACATCGGGCAGGACGAGGTGGTCAGGTTCTTCACGTTGACGCCTGCGGATGTCGAGTTCATCGCTTCGCGCCGCGGAAGAGGCCCTGTGCAGCGCTTGGGCTTGGCTGTTCAACTGTGCACGTTGCCGTGGCTGGGGTTCGTGCCGGATCAGGTGAGGGCCGCACCGCCGGTGGCGGTGGCGCGGCTGGGGGCGCGGTTGAAGGTGGATCCTGGTGTGCTGGCCGTCTACGGGAAACGTGAGCAGACTCGCACCGACCATTTGCGGCTCGTCACTAATTACCTGGGCTGGAAGTCTGCGCCCGCTGCCGGGGTGGCGGCCAAGGAGTTGGAGGAGTTCGTGGCGTGCCGGGCGATGGAGCATGATTCCCCGTCGCTGCTGTTCGGCTTGGCGTGCGAGTACTTGAAGGCTACGAAGACCGTTCGCCCTGGGGTGGTGACGTTGACTCGGTTGGTGGCGTCGGCTCGGGCCACTGCGAGCGCGCTGACGTACGAGAAGGTGGCGCATCTGTTGACGGATCAGCTGACCGGGGAGTTGGACCGGTTGCTGCTGTTCGACGAGGCGGTGGGGATGACCCGGCTGGCGTGGCTGACCAGGTCGGCGGTGGAAGCGACGGCGAGCTCGGTGAAGGCGGCGCTTGAGAAGTTGATGTTCCTGCGCGCCATGGACGCCCATGTGTTGGACCTGTCGATGCTGGCGGCCGAGCGGCGGCGGTTCCTGGCAACGGTCGGTCGCCGGTCCACCAATCAGGCGCTTGCTCGCCGGGAACCGCAACGGCGGCACCCGATCCTGTTGACCGTGGTGTCCCAGTCCGCGGTTGATCTGCTGGACGAGGTGATCACGTTGTTCGACCAGGCGGTGTCGGCGCGGGAGTCGCGGGCGAAGGCCAAGATGGATGATGCGCTGGCGGAGCGGGCGAAGAAGGGCGAGGACCGGCACCAGCTGTTGGAGGTGATCCTGCGTGTCCTGGCCGACCGGACGGTCCCCGACGAGCAGGTCGGGGCCTTGTTGCGTGGGCGTATCGGCATGCAGCGGTTGCAGGACGCCTCGGCTGCTGCGTGGCCGGAACTGCCGCGTGACCATGGACGGCTTGCCGCGCTCAATGCTTCGTACTCCTATCTGCGTCAGTTCACGCCGAACGTGTTGGCGGCGATCGATTTCCGGGGTGGGGCGGGCACGGCGGAGCTGATGGTGGCGGTGGCCGTGCTCAAGGAGTTGAACCGGGTCGGTGGGCGCAAGGTCCCCGACGTGGCGCCGACCGGGTTCGTGCCCAAGCGGTTCCGTGGTTACCTCGCTGACGCCGCCCGGAGCGGGGACGACGTGAGTTACCGGCACTATTGGGAGTTGTGCGTGCTGCTGGGTCTGCGCGACGGGCTGCGATCGGGGGACGTGTACGTGCCGGGGTCGCGCCGCTACGCCGATCCTGGCACGTACCTGTTCACGCCGGCGCAGTGGTTGCCGCGGCAGACGGAGTTCTGCGCGCTGGTGGGCAGACCCGCCGACGCTGCGGCGGCGTTGGACCAGGGCAAGCAGGAACTGCACGCGGCGCTGGCTGGTCTGGAACGGGTCCTGGCCGCGGCGGGGCCGGCTGACACCGGCGCGGTCCGGCTGGACACCGACGGCAATCTGGTGATCCCGCCATTGACCGCCGAGGACATCCCGGCCGAAGCCGACGCCGTGAAGGAAGAGTTGGCGGGGATGCTGCCAACCGTCCCGATCGCTGCTCTGCTGATCGAGTTGGACCACCGGACCGGGTTCCTGAGGTGCTTCACCCACGCCAGCGGACACATGGCACCGCAGGCTGCCGGGTTGAAACGCAACATTCTGGCCGTCCTGATCGCTGGGGCCACCAACCTCGGCCTGACCAGGATGGCCGAAGCATGCTCGGTGCCCTACGACGTGCTGGCGTGGACGCAGGAGTGGTACGTGCGGGAAGAAACCTTGCGCCAAGCCAACACCGTGATCGTGAACCATCACCACCAGCTGGAACTTGCGGGAGTGTTCGGCGGGGGCACGATGTCGTCCTCGGACGGGCAGCGATTCCCGGTGCGCGGCAAGTCGCTGACCGCCCGGGCGATGAACATCCACTTCGCCGACCAGGGCCTGTCGACCTACACCCACGTGTCCGACCAGCACTCCACCTACGGGACGAAAGTGCTCGTTCCGACCGCCCGTGAAGCCCACTACGTCTTGGATGACCTGCTCGGCAACGCCACCGACCTGCCGATCCGCGAACACGCGACCGATACCCATGGGGTGACCCTGGTCAACTTCGCCTTGTTCGATTTGGTCGGCAAAGCGCTGACCCCGCGCATCCGTGACCTCGGCAAGATCACCCTGTGCCGCGACGACACCAGACGCGCCGTCAACAACAGCTACCCGCATGCAGGTGCCCTGCTGAATGCGCGGCTGGACGAGGACCTCATCACCAGCTGCTGGCCGGACCTGCTCCGGATGGCCGGGTCACTGAAGTTCGGGGAGGCGACCGCGTCGCTGATCGTCGGGAAATGGTCGGGAGCATCCCGGCAGAACACCCTGGCCGCGGCAATGAAGGAGTGGGGAATGCTTCGCCGCACCATCCACGCAGCCCAGTACCTGTCGGACCCGCAGTACCGGCGCAAGATCTCCCGGCAGTTGAACAAGGGCGAGTCACTTCACTCGCTGCGCCGCGACCTGCACTACGCCAACCAGGGCACCATCGGCAAGGCCCACCTGCAGCAGCAGACCGAACAGGCGTGGTGTCTGACTGTGCTGACGAACGCGGTCGTGACGTGGTCAACCGAGTACTACTCTATCGCGGTGGCCCAGCTACGCGCCCAGGGCCGCGACATCCCCGACCAGATCCTGGCTCACGTCTCCCCAGCCCACAGCGAGAACATCAACTTCTTCGGCATCATCACTGTGGACGTCGAGGCCGAACTGGCCAAACTTGACTCCCACGGCCGCAGGCCCCTGCGCATCAAATGAAGACACGATGCATGGGCCACCAACCAGCCCAGCCCAGCCCGCCATATCCGTTGGTTCTTGCACGATTACTACCGGGACCCCAGCAAGCGGCACCTGAGGACACAGACGCGCAGCAGCCAGCGGGACCATGACCCCGCTCGGGGTGGATGGCGATATCCCCCAGATTCAGGAGTGATGTGACGCGTGCGAGTCCGATGGGGCAGCTCCGTCGATCTGGAGCGGTACCGTGCCGCGCGGCTGGCTGGGCACGGGGGACGCCACGAACGTGACACCGTTGGGTTCGCTGCCG
>CAZCRC010000261.1:0-3427 GCA_964500995.1 uncultured Actinomycetes bacterium | reverse complement strand
ACCCGATGGCGACATCCGGGGGGACCACGTACACCGCCGACTACACACCGGACAACTACCTGAACGGCTGCGCCGGTTCCGGGTCGAGCTATGACTCGTTCTACAAATGGGACTGACCGGAAGTCCGCGCGGCCTGGCTTCGGCGAAGCCGTCGTGGGGCCGGGACCGATCTTGCGTCGACCGGGAAACGACGCGACAGCCTGAGTAGCCTCACAACCACAGCGACTGGGAGGTCTCGTGGCCAAGAAGAAGTCCGGCTCATTCACCGCCGGCGTCGATATCGGCGGTACCAAGATCGCGGTGGGCATCGTGTCCGAGGACGGCGAACTGGTCGACTCGGCGCGAAAGTCGACGCCCGTCCGAGACCCGGATGCGGTCCTGGAAGTGATCGTCGAGCTGATCGAGGGCTTCAATGGTTACAAGATCGAGGCTGTCGGCATCGGAGTCGCGGGTCTGATCGACTCGTCCCGGTCCCGGGTGATCTTCGCCCCGAACCTGGGCTGGGTAGAGGAGCCGCTTCGGCAGCAGGTCGAACGTGCAGTCGGAGTGCCGACCGTGATCGAGAACGACGCCAACGCTGCGGCGTGGGGCGAGTACCGGTTCGGAGCGGGTAAGGACATCGAGGACGGCGACTTGGTCATGGTCACCGTCGGCACCGGTATCGGAGGCGGCATCGTGCTGGGTGGCGTCCTGCAACGCGGCGCCAATGGCGTCGGAGCCGAGTTCGGCCACCTGCGGCTGGTGCCCGACGGGCGCCTGTGTGGTTGTGGTCGCCATGGTTGTTGGGAGCAGTACGCCAGCGGCAACGCGCTCGTGCGCACCGCCCGCGGCCTGGCATCGGAGCGACGCCCGGAAGCTGCGCTTCTGCTGGGACTCGGCGATGGGACGCCGGAAGGTGTCCAGGGTCCGCACGTGACCGAAGCCGCACAACGCGGTGACGAGGTCGCGATCGAAGCGTTCGAGGTGGTCGGTGCGTGGCTTGCGCGCGGCATGGTCGAGGTGGCGACGCTCTTGGATCCGGCGGCCTTCGTCATCGGTGGCGGCGTCATCGAAGCAGGGGACCTGTTGTTGGCGCCCGCCAAGCGCGAATACGCCTCGCAGCTTGTGGCCCGCTCGCAGCGACCGATGACCGACATCATCCCGGCGGAACTGGGCAACTTGGCCGGCATCGTGGGCGCCGCTGACTTGGCGCGGGACCACGGTCCGCAGCCCGACGTGGTGCGGCCGTCGACCGCCCGGTCCGCGGCGGGGGCAGAACGGGAAGCAGCCGTCGCAGCGGTGACCGGATCGGCGCACAAGGTGGCCAAGGCGGTCGAGTCCAGCACAGCATCGGCCAAGGCGGTGTCGGCCAAGAAGTCACCCTCGGTGGCGAAGAAGACGCCCAAGAAGTAGCCCGACGGCGGGGGACGGGCACTAGTTGTTGCCCTCGCCTCCGCCGCCTTCGATGCTTCCGATGTTCTGCAGGTCAGCCGTGCATTCCTGAAGCCGGGGCGCCAGTGCCGGGTTGGTGGCGACCACGGTTGCCAGGCCGGGCGCCTGTTCGATCAGTTGCTGGCCGGTGGCGGTGATCTCGTTGCCCAACGAGGTGTTGGCGGGGTTCTTGGCGTACTGGTTGGCCTTGCGCACCAGCTGTTCGACCTGGGCGCAGAACTCATCGACCTGAGCTTGGGCGTCAGCGCTGGCGCAACCGCTCAGCGTCAGGGCCAGGCCCGCAGCAAACGCAACGAGGACGGGTGAACGGCGCATCAGAACCTCCTCGGCGTCACAGTGCCTGGCTGCGGTACTCGGGGACCAATTCCATGGCGAGCTGTTCCATGAACAGCCCGATGTCGGTCACGACCCCCACGGCCTGGGCGGATCCCCGGTCGGACAGTTTCGTGACCGTCGCGGGGTTGATGTCCACACACACCAGCGGGATCGACGCCGGCAGCAGGTTGCCCGTGGCGATCGCGTGCAGCATCGTTGCCACCATGATCGAGTAGCCGACGCCGTCGAGGGACTCGCGCATCGCCCGCTGGCCCTCGATCACGTCGGTGTACACATCAGGCAGCGGCCCGTCGTCGCGGACCGATCCGACGAGGATGAAGTCCTTCCCCTCGGTGACCATCGCGTGCATGATGCCGCCGCTGATGAGTCCCTCATCGACAGCTGCCTTGATCGACCCGGCGCGACGGACCCGGTTGATCGCGCGCAGGTGATGCTCATGCCCGTGCTCGACACCGGTCGCGTCGGACAGGTCGACGCCGAGCGAGGTTCCGTACATGTTGGATTCGATGTCGTGGGTCGCCAGGGCATTCCCTGCGAACAGCAGATCGACGAATCCCGCCTTGACCAGGGCCACCATGGCCGGACCGGAGCCGGTGTGCACGATCGCGGGGCCACCCACCCACAGGATCTTCTTGCCCGCTGCCTTGACGCGACGGAAGTCCTCAGCGATCAGGCGGACCTGCAGTGCCTGGGGCTTCTCACTGGACACGACGGAGTTCATGAACTCGAAATGGCTGTCGTCCGGGTTCATCTTCAGCGGTTCGGTGATGACCCGCACCCCCCGCGGCCCCACGATGACCTTGTCACCGACCTTGATGTCAGCCATGGGGCGGGTCAGCGGGACGCCGTCCTCGATCACGATCCCGCAGTCCATCTCGGGATTCGCCACGAGTTTCCACTCGCCGTCGATCATGACTTCGGTCTCGAGGTTCGTCGATGAGTAGAAGCCCAGCGGCAGGCTGCCTTCGACGTCGGCTTCGACCACGACCGGCTCGCCCGGGTCGACCAGGTTCGCCCCGAACTGCTGCAGTCGGTTCACGACCTCGCGGAGCAGCCCCTGGTTCTCAGCGGACACCATGATCTGGACCGACGACTCGTCCTCAGGGTGTTTGCCGATCTCGAAGCGCTCGATGACGAAGTCGCCGTCCCCCTCGAGGATCTCGTTGAGCACGCGGGGGAGTTCGCCGGTGTCGAGGATGTGGCCACGCATTTCGATGCGCTCGCTGATGGGCACGGGGGGTCCTTTCGTCGTTCGCGGTCAGCCTGCCAGATCAGGCGCCGCCATGCCGGTGCCGGACCGGACTCACACGACCGCGCCGTCGTCCCAGCCATCGCCGTGGTGCTTGCGCTCCTCCATGCGGAAGATCAACGTCGCGAACCCGCCGAAGAACGCGATCAGGCCCGCGGTCTTCAGGATTCCGGGTAGGCCGAACACGACCGACAGGATCAGCAGGATCGGGCCACCCAGCACCGCGAACCACGCGGCCTTGGCGATCCGGTCCCGGGGCCGGGGAAGCGGCGGGGGCTCAGGCGGAACGAAGTCCGCTGACGCGTCCTCCGGGTGATCAGCCAGCGGATCCGCATACCCGAACGTCCTGGTGCCGTCGATCAGACCACCGGGTAGCTGCGGGCCGGGGTCCTCGGAGCGGATGAGGCGGTC
>CAZCRC010000260.1:0-3427 GCA_964500995.1 uncultured Actinomycetes bacterium | reverse complement strand
GCCACCGGACAACGCCTGCTCCACGCCGGTCACCACGACTGCTCCCCCTGCCCCTAGCTCCGCGATGGCAGCGACATCCGCAGCAGCGGATTCGCGGGTGTCCCATTGCTCCGCGCGGACATCCAGCAGCGGTTCGGCTCCGGCAGTGGTCGTCAGGTACCGCGCGGCTCGACGGGCACCGACTCCGGGTGGACCCGAGATCAGCAGTCGCACCGGACGGCCAGCGGTGAGCGCGGCCTCGGCGGTGGCCACGGCCGCGGTGAGTTCCGGCTGCCCGACGAGCGCGGGCCCGACATGCGGTTCGTCGGATTCGGGGGTGACGCCCTGATCCGCAGCGATGTGTGCAACGGTGAAGTCCGCGACCGGGGCGGACACGACGGGGTCGTCAGCCAGACCCAGCAGGTGGTCGCGGGCCGCATCCACCTCCACCAGGGCGCTCACTGCGGCGTCGGACGCGTTCGCGGGGACGGGCAGCGCGGCGTGGATCGCGGCACCGATCTCGCTCACCAATCCGGTCAGTGCGCTGAGTTTGTGCGCTTCGGGGAGCGCCGTCAACTGTTGGACATCGGCTAGGAGCGGGCCCGACGGCGTTCCGTTGGGGGGCGGGGTTCCGACCGCCGCCGCAACTTCCGGAACCGCTGCGGCGAGTTGGGTCGACGGCGCCACCTGGCTGCCACTCGCCCACTCACCCGCCCGCCGGTCCGCATCGGAGAGCAGAACCAGGATCGGCGCCGGACCGAACTGCAGCGGCATCTGGCGCTGCAACTGCGGGTGGTCCGCTCGCCACAACTCCCTGCGGGCAGCCCCATCTGAGACCGCGACGTCAGCCTGGGCCGCGCTGATGTCCATCGCCCGCAACCGGCAGACACTGGCCAGGAGTCGGGCATCCTCGGTGAGCACCGGCACCGTGGCCAGGGTCAGGTACAACTCCGAGATGAGCCGGAGTCGACTCTGCCACAGGCGGACATTCGCAGCGGGACCCACGAGGTCACTGGGGTACACCGCGGCCGGTACCCGATCTGGGGGCGCCTGCGGCGCCTTCCGATACGAGTCCCAGACGTCGAACAGCCGCGCCGGCCCCTCGCCGGTCAGGAGTCGGCCGGGCCCCAGCAGCAGATTCCGAAGCCCCTCGCTGGGTGGGACGAGCGCACCGGTACCGATCACCCAATCCAATGACGCGGACACATCGGTCGGCAGCCGCAGCGCGGCATCGGCGTCGCGCAACCAGGTCCGCAGCCGGCCAGCGAGGTCGGTGGAGCAATCCAACGGCCCCACCCCCCACAGATAGCCGCGACCCAGTTGGTTCAGTTCAGTCATGGGAGTCCAGTCCGTGGTGGGCCAACAGTCGCTGCGCCAGGTCCGACCCCGCGGACTCGAAGCGGCGGGGAGCCACCACGAAGGCGTCGGGCCCGGCCACGATCAGGATGAGGCCCACGCGCTCCTCGACCGGAGGAAGGAATCCGGCCCGCACCGTCAAGTCGTCCGCGTCGCTGGTCAACACTGCGGTCGTCTCGGCGAATCTGTCCACCACCCACTGGGTGCGCTGGGGCAACGACAACTCAACGACCACCTCGGTTCGTTCCGCGGCAAGGATCTCGTCGATGCCCGCGGGCCGCTCGAACGTGTCAGGCAGCAGGTGCGCCCCCCGGATCCGGTCCACGATGTAGGTGCGGGCCTTGCCGTCGACCAGGGGGCCCGCATCCACCTCCCACCCCCGGGGGCCGCGACGTAATGCGTACGGGTGAATCAGCCGGGTCCCGACGCCGGGTCGCCACGCGCGTGAATACTCGATGCCGACCACCCGCCGCTGGTCGACCGCGTCCCGAAGGATGGCGGCCGTCCCCTCGCTCTCATCGTCGGCTGCGCTGCGACCGACATCCTGCTGGGTGCCGGCCAGGAAGGTAGCGGCGAGGACATCGATCGCTTCCCGCACCGCGGCGTTGGCCGGTTCGAGCTCAGCCAGAGCACGGGCAGCCTCGTACAGAGCGACCAACTCGTCCGCCCGCACGTATTCGATGCCCAGTTCGGCTTCGGGCCGATCCGACACCGCCCTGATCACCGGCGCCAGTTGCGGATCGGCGTCAGCGCCGTCAGCCGCAAGGAACTCGATCGTGTCCGCCCGGTTGAGGCCGAGAAGCAGTTCCGCCGAGAGGTCGGTGGCGTAGTAGTCCAGGATCTCGCGGCGCAGCACTGATTCGGTGACGCCCAACTCCCGTGCGACAGCATCGAGCGGGAGCCCGTTCGGGTGGCCGCTGAGAATGGCCATGACTCGGTGGATGCGCGCCAACGACTCCCGGGCACTCATCTGATCACCCGGCCCAGAAAGGCAGCGAACTCGCCGCGGATCGGCTGCGGCCCCCGCAGATACACGCGCTCGCCCAGTTCGGTCAGGCGGGCGAAGAACGCCCAGCGGTTCGTGACCCGGTAGGTCCAGTCCGCGGGATCATCGGGGCCGCGGTGGAGTGGCTCCCCGAGCAGGCGCATGGCGTCCGCCGCGTAGCGGCCCAACACGTTGACGCTGACATCCAGGGGTGGGTCCACGTGCCAACTCAGCGGATCCGTTCCGCCCCGCTGGACTTCGGGGATCTCGCGCGCCGTCCCCGGCTCGTCGGCCGAGACGTCGCTCATCCGAGCCAGGTAGAACGTGCGGTACTGGGCCGAGCCGCGATCCATCCCCGACACTGCCCAACCGTCGAGGCCGCGCTGCATACTCACCGGATCGAACACCCGGGCCTTGCCGTTGTACTGGAACCGCAGCAGGCAGCGCGCAGTCACGGCACGGAGGACAAGATCGACGTCCAGCGGCAGTCGGGGCGGCGCGATGTCGAGGGGGCTCAGCTCGAACTGGCTGCCGCCGAACTCGCGGGCCAGCGCATCACGATCGGCGAGCAGCGCTGCTCGGGCCAACTCCGCTTGCTGCTCCGGGGTGAAGGCCAGTCGGATCCTGCTGTCCCCCGGGCACAGCACCCACTGCGACTCCTGACCGGGCTCCGCCACGTTGGTGATATCCACCCCCACGGACTGCAGGTCGCGCACCAGGCGCCCCAACTGTTCGCGTCGGCTCTCGGGGGTACCGCCGAACCCGACCGCATCCGCCAGCTCCAGTGCCGGCCGTCCCGCCGGCCCGGCGGCGGTCAGGATCCCGGTGACCATGACCATGCGTTGCATGGGACGGGGCACCTGCGACCGAGGCATCGTGTTCCTTTCCGGCGAACGACTCGCTTCGACAGCATCCCACCACGCCCCCGGGCCGGACACGAGGATGTTCGTGATGCAGTTCACGCAATCGAACCCCCTCGAGTATGCGTATATATGCATTCGTGTGGGACACTGAAGAGAACCCATCCACAAGGAGCGATCATGTACTCGACAAAGGTCCTCGGTAACTCCGGCGGCGCACTCAACATCAATCACAGCACCCACAAGG
>CAZCRC010000259.1:0-3435 GCA_964500995.1 uncultured Actinomycetes bacterium | reverse complement strand
CCGTCAGCGACCGTCCAGTCCCCACTGCGGCTCTTGACGTGACCGACCGGGGTGATCACCGCCGCCGTACCGCAGGCGAACACCTCGCTGATCTGCCCGGACTCGCAGCCCTTGTGCCAGTCCTCGACGCTGATCCGACCCTCTTCGACCTCGTATCCCAAGTCAGCGGCCAGCGTGAGCAGCGAGTCGCGGGTGATGCCGGGCAGCAGGCTGCCGGTCAGGTTCGGGGTGAGCAGTCGGGCGTCCTTGCCGGTCCCGTACACGAAGTACAGGTTCATGCCCCCCATCTCTTCGATCCAGCGGTGTTCGTTGGCATCGAGCCACACCACCTGGTCGCAGCCGTGGTCGATCGCCTCGGCCTGGGCGATCAGCGAGGCGGCGTAGTTGCCCGCACACTTCGCTTCGCCGGTCCCGCCGGGAGCCGCGCGCACGTAGTCCTCGGACAGCCACACCGTCACCGGCTGCAGGCCACCCTTGAAGTAGGCGCCCGCCGGCGAGGCGATCAGCAGGTACAGGTACTCGTCGGCCGGACGAACCCCCAGACCCACCTCGGTCGCGAACATGAACGGGCGCAGGTACAGGGACTTCTCGGGATCGTCGGGGACCCAGTCCCGGTCCTGCTGCACGAGCGCCTCGATCGAACCGAGGAACAACTCGTCAGGCAGTTCGGCCATCGCGAGTCGCTGCGCGGAGCGGCGGAACCGGGCGGCGTTGGCCAGCGGCCGGAACGTGTAGATGCCGCCATCGGCGTGGCGGTAGGCCTTCAGCCCTTCGAAGATGCTCTGGCCGTAGTGCAGGGCGTTCGTGGCCGGGTCCAACGACAGCGGCCCGTAGGGGACAACCGACCCGTCGTGCCAGCCCTTCTCCGCGATCCAGCGCAGTTCGACCATGTGATCGGTGAAGACACCGCCGAAGCCCGGGTCCTGCAGCACCATCTCCCGCTCATTGGCGGGCAGGGGGGCGGGATTCACACGCAGCGGGAACGCCGTGGGGCGTGCTTGCGTCATCGGAACTCCTCGAACTCGGCCGGAACAGCCATTGTGGCGGATGACTGCCCCTCCGGTCACCACACCCGGTCCTCAGCCCAGACTCGACCGAGACGCGCCCGCGCTGGTCCTAGACTCGGTGACGCAGACCACCCCAAGGATTGACTCGATGAAACTCACTCAGGAAAGCACCGCATCGGCTGCGGCCGTCTGGGCGGTTCTCACCGACCTTGATCGCTTCGCCCAGGTCGCCGACATCGTGACGCTGGAGCGCCTCGACGACGGCACCGATTTCGGCGTCGGCACTCGATGGCGCGAGACCCGCCGCATGTTCGGCAAAGAGGCCAGCGAAGAGATGTGGGTCACCGAACTCACCCCCGGAGTCAGTTACACGGTCGCTGCCGAGAGCCGGGGCACGGCCTACCGGTCCGTGATGACCGTGGCTGCCACCGACTCGGGCTCGCTGCTGACGATGGAGTTCGACGGCACCGGCACGAACGTGATCACCAAGGCACTCGGCGCAACGGTGGGCAAGTTGTTCGAGGGCGCCACTCGCTCTGCGCTGCAGGCCGACCTGGTCGCCGTGACGCGCGCCGCGGAGTCGGACGAGGGCGAGGGCGCGACCCCGCCGGCCCAAGCCGACTGACTGCTGCGGCAGCTGTTCAGAGCCGAGCGGCGATCGCGTCGCCGATCTCGGTCGTGGATCGTGCCGCAGCGCCGCGTTCAGCCAGGTCCGCGGCGACAGCCGCCTCGACCCGCTGCGCGGCGCCGTACTCACCCAAGTGATCCAGCAACATGGCCGCGCTCAGGATCGCCGCTGTCGGATCCGCCTTGCCCTGGCCGGCGATATCCGGGGCCGATCCGTGGACCGGCTCGAACATGCTGGGGTTCGTGCGGCTCGGGTCCAGGTTGCCGCTCGCGGCCAGCCCGATACCCCCGGCGATCGCCGCGCCGATATCGGTCAGGATGTCGCCGAACAGGTTGTCCGTGACCACGACGTCGAAGCGTTCCGGGTGGGTCAGGAAGAACATCGACGCGGCATCGACGTGCAGATAGTCGGTCGTGATGTCGGGGTTCTCCGCTGCCACCTGGTCAAAGACGCGCTTCCACATGCCACCCGCGTGGACGAGGACGTTCGTCTTGTGCACCATCGTGACCCGCTTGTCGCGGCGGTGCGCCCGCGCGAACGCGTCGCGCACGATCCGTTCGACGCCGAACGCCGTGTTGATGCTCTCCTCAGTCGCGACTTCGTGCGGCGTTCCCGCCCGCAGGTTGCCGCCAGCGCCCGCATAGGGGCCCTCGGTCCCCTCACGACACACCACGAAGTCGATGTCCTCCGGACCCTTGCCCGCCAGCGGACCAGTCACACCGGGGAACAGTTTCACCGGCCGCAGATTGACGTGATGGTCGAGTTCGAACCGCAGCCGCAGGAGGAGTCCGCGCTCCAAGACACCAGGAGGCACGGACGGGTCCCCCACCGCACCCAGCAGGATCGCGTCGTGGCCGCGCAGCTCCGTCAGCACGGAGTCGGGCAGCGTCTCACCGGTGGCCAGGTAGCGCTGAGCACCCAGGTCGTACGTCGTGGTCGGAAACGCATCGCCGGCTGTTCCCGAGACGGCATCGAGGACCTTCAGCGCCTCGGTGGTGACCTCACCGCCGATCCCGTCGCCGGGGATGACTGCCAAGTTGTACGTCGATGCCATGGCGGGATTCTAATGCCGTCCGGAGGATGCCCGATCCGTCGCAGAGGCGTGCGCTTCGTGCTCCAGCAGCCACTTCTTGATCGGCAAGCCGTAACCGTAGCCGCCGAGTGTCCCGTCCGCCGCGATCACGCGATGGCAGGGCACGAACGGTGCGACGTGGTTCGCGCCACATGCCGAGCCCACCGCGCGTGCCGCGCGCGGCCGCCCGATCACCTCCGCCATTTCGCCGTAACTGATCGGATGTCCCGGGGGCACCCGCCGCAGCGCATCCCACACTTCGGCGCGCACCGGACTGCCCGCCTGCCGGACCGTCACCCGGTCCAGCGCATTCACGTCACCTGCCAGGTATGCCGCCCACTCGGCACGTACCCCAGACAGTTCTCCCGGCATCGGCTGTTGCCCGGCCGGTGCCAGCGAAAGAATCCGCTCGACGCTGCCGAACCCGGCCGCCGTGACCGCCCCGTCCCCGTCGGCGACGACGACCAGTTGCTCCGGACCCCCCTCGAGGACATCGAAGATCATGCGCGCTCCTGTTCCTGCTGCTGGTGTCGGTTGTGGTTCATGCTGTGGCCGATCCACACGTGATGGGCCAGGTAGGACCGCCACGGGGCTGCGGCCGCGGGGTCCAGTCCCGCCACAAGGCCGCCGGGTTGCAGCGCTCGCCGCAGAATCAGATCTCCCGCTGGCCAGACGTCCGGGTCGCCCAGCGCCCGCATCCGGACCTCGGCGACCGTCCACGGACCCAC
>CAZCRC010000258.1:0-3488 GCA_964500995.1 uncultured Actinomycetes bacterium | reverse complement strand
CGTGATCGGGATGGTGGTGTCGGTGATCCCGGCGTCCGCCATGACCTGCCAGGCCTGTTCCACCTGGGCGATGTCGGCCATGTCGGCCATGGAACAGCCGGCAGCGAGGTCGGGCAGGATCACCCGCTGATGCTCGGCGGTCAGGATGTCCGCGGACTCGGCCATGAAATGGACGCCGCAGAACACAATGAACTCGGCCTCGGGACGCGCGGCTGCCTGCTGGGCGAGTTTGAACGAATCGCCAGTGACGTCCGCGAATTGGATGACCTCGTCGCGCTGGTAATGGTGACCCAGGATGAACACTCGCTCACCCAACTCCTCCTTGAACCGGCGGACGTCGGCGACCAGGTCCGGATCGGAGGCCGGCGGCAACTCACCGGGGCATTCGACCCCCTTCTCCGTGGCCGGATTGGGGGTCCGACCGAGCAGCAGGAGGGCGAGAGGAGTGGGGTCCGGCTCTGTGAAAGTGCTCACGCGCACATTCTGGCACCCGCTGGCCGGGCAGGGCGAGATGACGAGTCAGTCGAAACAGAGACCGCACGGGAATGGTCCCCGTGCCGGATTCGTTCTACGCTGATGGAGCGCGTGACCCGCGTCCCTCGACAACGTGTCGCATCGACAGGAGAACCGGATGACCACCGACAGCACCGAGACCGGCACCACCGCCACGGCCGTCAACCTGACCGACATCGCGTCGGCCAAGGTCAAGGCCCTCCTGGAAGCCGAGGGCCGTGAGGACCTGGCGCTGCGGATCGCGGTGCAGCCCGGTGGTTGCAGCGGACTGCGCTACCAGTTGTTCTTCGACGATCGCGCCCTCGACGGTGACGAGAAGATCGACTTCGGCGGCGTCAACGTCGTCGTGGATCGCATGAGCCAGCCCTACCTGGGCGGTGCCGTCATCGACTTCGTCGACACGATCGAGAAGCAGGGCTTCACGATCGACAACCCGAACGCCACCGGCTCCTGCGCCTGCGGCGACTCGTTCCACTGAACCAGCGAGTGGCCTGATCCCACGGCAGCGCGCGGGTGACCCCAGGGGACCCCGCGCCCACGCCGTGGGATGTCATGGTCTGTAATGGCGCCATGCGCGTTGTTGTCACGGGTTCCATTGCGACCGACCACCTGATGGTGTTTCCCGGTCGATTCGCCGACTCCCTCATGAAGGAGCAGTTGGACTCCATTTCGGTGTCGTTCCTGGCCGATGATCTGCAGGTGCGGCGGGGTGGGGCTGCGGCGAACATCACCTTCGGGATGGCGCAGTTGGGGCTGCACCCCACGCTGCTCGGCTCTGTCGGCACCGACTTCGACGACTACCGCTCCTGGCTGGATCGGCACGGCGTGGATACCGAGTCGGTTCATATCTCCGACGTGCATCAGACCGCGCGGTTCGTGTGCACCACTGACGCCGACGGCAACCAGATCGCCACCTTCTACGCCGGGGCCATGGCGGACGCCCGGCTGATCGAACTCGCGCCTGTCGCCGAGCGGCTGTCCCGGATCGACCTGCTGCTCATTTCGCCGAACGACCCGGTCGCCATGGCCAATCACGCGGAGGAATGCCGTTTCCGCGACATTCCCTTCGTGGCCGATCCCTCGCAGCAACTGTCGTCGATGACCGCCCAAGAGATCACGAACCTGCTCGAGGGCGCCGCGATGCTGTTCACCAACGAGTACGAGGCCGCACTGATCCGCGAACGCACCGGCCTGACCGATGACGAGATCATGCAGCGGGTCCCGGTCCGCATCACGACCCTGGGCGCCAAGGGCGCCATCGTGCAACAGCGCGGCGAGCCCGACATCAGCGTCGGCGTCGTGCCCGAGGACGGGAAGGCAGACCCGACCGGGGTCGGCGACGCGTTCCGCGCGGGCTTCGTCGCCGGAATGAGTTGGGGCGTGGACTTCGAGCGTTGCGCCCAGATCGGCGCGACGCTGGCGGCGTACGTCATCGAGACCGTGGGCACCCAGGAATACACGTTCACTCCGGTCGAGTTCAGTGAGCGCCTCGCCGCTGCGTTCGGCGCCGAGGCCGGCGCCGAGGTGGCCGGATACCTGACCGGGACGTGACGCCGGGCGCCTGGCAGTTGCCTGATCCCCGCCGGGCGCCGGCCGGGGTGGAACTGTTGGCGCTCACCGGACGGTTGACTCCCGACGTCGCTCTGGCGGGCTACCGGCGGGGACTGTTCGCCATGGAGGTCGCCGGCGGCGTCAACGGCTGGTTCTCCCCTGATCCGCGGGGGATCCTGCCGCTGTCACGGCTGCACATCAGCCGGTCGCTGCGCCGGTCGCTGCGCCGATTCCGCGTCACCGCAGATCAGGCGTTCGACGCCGTGGTGGCCGCGTGCGCGGATCCGTCGCGGCCGGGCGCCTGGATCAATGAGGAGTACCGAACCGTCTATCGTGCGCTGTTCGCCCGCGGGCACGCGCACTCCATCGAGGTCTGGTCCGGGGAACGACTGGTGGGTGGAGTCTTCGGCATCGAACTCGGTGGCTTGTTCTGCGGGGAGTCCATGTTCCACCGCGAGACGGACGCCTCGAAGGTGGCGCTGGCGGGACTCGTCGCCCACCTCGGCCGAGCAGGGGGCGCTGAGCGCCTGCTGGATGTGCAGTGGTGGACGCCGCACCTGGGGTCGCTCGGCGTCGTCGAGGTCCCGCGTTCCGACTACCTGGACCGGGTCGCCCAGGCGCTGCTGTTGCCGCCGGCGTTCACCTGATCAACCGCTGACCCGGACTAGATAGGCGGTTGCCTGCCCGGACGCGGCAGGCCCGTCGTCCCTGCCGGGGGATACCGCCACCGGCGTCACCGACACCAGATGTGCCTGGCGCATCTCACACCACGCCGGAATGTCAGTCGCTGCTGCCGGATCGTCGGCCAGGACCTCGATCTGGCGCCCGGGATGAGTAGCGGCGGCTCGGGCGAGGAGCAAGACCGGTTGCGGGCACAGCAGGCCCCGCGCATCGATGCGCAGCGGTTCGGCGGCGGTCACAGCCCCACCGTGCCGGACTCCGTCCGGATGCGCGACACGATGTCGGCCAGATCGGTGACGAAGTCGTCGATCTCGGCGGTGGTGGTCGTCGGGGTCACGGAGACGCGCAGACTGCCGTGGGTCAGCGCTCCCACCGCGACCAGCACGTGGTGCGGGCGTTGGGTGTCCGAGGTGCACGATGCGCCACTGGAGACGGCCCAGCCGCGACGGCCCAGTTCGTCGACGAGTTCGTCGGCGGGGACGTACAGGAACGAGAACATGGTCAGGTAGGGCACCCGGTGCGTCGTGCTGCCCGCGAATGTGGCGTCGGGGATGGTGGCCACCACCTGGGAACGGAGACGATCGGTCACCTCGCCGGTGTGACGCCACTGGGGCAGGGAGTCCTCGAGTGCCATCGCCGCGGCGGCGATCAGTGGCACGGGTGGGTCTTCGGCCTCGACCCCGCCGTGACCGGCAGTGATCGGCTGAGCGGGTCGGAAGCGCTGCGGGTCCCGAACCGCGACC
>CAZCRC010000257.1:0-3510 GCA_964500995.1 uncultured Actinomycetes bacterium | reverse complement strand
CTCCTGCGAGTCGGCAATCATCACCAGTTCACCGCCGCGCCCCAGCGGGGTGAACTCGCCGACACGTACGTGCGCGGCCACCTGACCGCCCACGATCTGCTCCCACTTGGCCGCCACCGACGCCACCGCGAGCTCCGCGCTGTAGCCGTTGCCCCCGACCCAACCCGACAGACACGACGACAGCAACTGCGGGTCGCGAGCGTCCGGGCCGGCACCGGTCATGGTCGTCGGCACGATCCGTCGGCGGCGGGTGCCGCGCTCGGCGGACATGGCGCTCTTGGCGGCCGCACGGATCCGCGCCAACGCGGCGAGAGCGGGGTCCTGAGCCATCCCCCCAGACTACGCGGGCACCCCCGTGGGCGTCAGCCGTCGCTTGCCACGGGAGTCACATGGCTGCGGCCGTCGATCTTGTGAACATCGAAGCGCTGCGCGGCGAGGCGTTCGGGGACATCAGCCGCGACGGCTGCCGTGACGATGATCTGTTCTGCTGCAGTCACGGCATCCAGCAGACGCTCGCGTCGCTGCTCGTCGAGTTCGGCGAACACATCGTCCAGGATCAGGATCGGGGGGTCGTCGGCAATGCGGTGGAGTACCTGGAACGACGCCAACTGCAGCGCGAGCGCGAGCGACCAGGCCTCACCGTGGCTGGCGAACGTGCGCGCCGGCTGGCCATTGAGCAACAGCGCCAGGTCGTCACGGTGTGGCCCCACGAGCGTCACCCCGCGGCGCAACTCGTCGCGGCGGTGGTCCCGCAGGGCCTGTGCGACGGACTCCGACAACTCCTCTCGGCTGTCCCACTCACTGGCCGCCTCACCCGGCGCAGCGGACGACTCATACGCCACCGCGACGGCGTCGTCCTGCGGGCTGATCTGCCGGTAGGACTCGGCAACGACGGCCGCCAACTGCCGGACCGCGTTGATGCGACCCCAGGTGAGTTCCACCGCGATCGGCACGTAACGCTCGTCCCACGCCGCCAGCACGCCCTCCGCCTCTCGGCTGGGAGCTGAGACGAGTGATCGCAGCGCCGCATTGCGTTGCTTGAGGGCGCGCTCGAAGTCCGACCGGACCGACAGGTACCGCGGGGCCACCTGCACCATGACGCTATCCAGGAAGCGCCGCCGATCAGCGGGGTCGCCCTTGACCAGGCGCAGGTGTTCGGGAGCGAAGACCGCGCACCGGATGGTTCCGACGACGTCGCGGTTGCGGGCCACGGCCTGGCCGTTGATCTGGACCCGATTCGACCGACCGGGGTTGAGCATCAGTTCCACGGTGGTCTCGCGACCGGCTGTGACCGCCGTGGTGCGCACGACCGCACTGGGTGCTCCCGTGCGCACGAGCGCGGTGTCGCCGTGAACCCGATGACTGTCCAGCGCCGAGCAGTAGGCGATGGCTTCGACGAGGTTGGTCTTGCCCTGCCCGTTGGGTCCGACCAGGACCACCGCACCGGGGGTGAAGTCGAGTTCCGCAGCCTCGTAGGAACGGAAGTCACGCACCTCGAGGCGCTTGACCCACACCAGTGATCAGTTGCTCAGGCGCACCGGCATGAGCAGGTACTGGTAGGAGGCGTCATCAGCCGCCGGGCCCAGGATGGCCGGCTTGTTGGCGGTCGTGAACGACAGCGTGGTCTGTTCCGTCCCCGAGGCGGCCAGCCCGTCCAGCAGGTAATCGGGGTTGAACGCGATCTCGATCGTGTCGCCGGTCATCGAGCATTCCAGCGACTCACTGGCCTGGGCGTCGTCGTAGGCCCCAGCCCGCAGGAGTACCTCGCTGTCGCTGAACTGCAGTCGGATCGGGGTCGTGCGCTCGGCCGCGACGAGCTTGACGCGCTTGACGGCCTCGATGAGTCCGGCCGTGTCGACCGTCGCGACGGTGTGGGACTCCTTGGGAAGCAACTGTTCGTACTTGGGGAAGTCCCCTGCGAGCAGGCGGGTGACCAACTCCCGACCGTCGACGCCAAACCCGATCCGGCCGTCGTCACCGTCACCGAGGGCCACCTGGACGACATCGGCATGACCGAGCGAACGACCGAGCTCATGCAACTGCCGTGCCTTGACGAGCGCGAAGTGGTCACCGCCACTGGAGGGCTGCCACGGGATATCGCGCACCGCGAGGCGGTAGCGATCAGTCGCCACGAGCCGCATCGTCGTGCTGGTCAGTTCGACCCGGATTCCCGTCAGCACCGGGAGGGTGTCATCACGGCTGGCGGCCACTGCGACCTGGGCCACGGCGGCCCCGAAGTCAGCGGCGGACACGTGCCCGGCATGGGGGGGAAGTTCCGGGAGCGCCGGGTAATCCTCGACGGCCATGGTGGGAAGGCCGAACGTCGAGCGACCACAGCGCACGGTCACCCGATTACCTTCCAAGCCGAGTTCGACCGGCTGTGCGGGCAGGGCCTTGGCGATCTCGGCGAGCAGGCGGCCGTTGACCACGGCAGTCCCCGGCTCGTCGATGACTGCCGAGACGTCCGCCTTGGCGGAGACCTCGAGGTCGAAGGCAGCCAACTGAACGGAATCACCTTCGCCATGCAGTCGGACTCCGGTGAGAACCGGCGATGTCGGACGACTGGGAAGAGTGCGGGCCGCCCATGCAACTGCTTCTGCCAGATCCTCCTGCTCAACGCGGATCTTCATTCGGGCCCTCCCAGACGTGGTGGCTAATCCTGACACACGAAGCGCAGTGCATCAGCAAGGTCGCAGCCGTTCTGGTGACTCCGTTGTTTGCCTGCTGGCAACGCCCGTTGTCTGGGGGCGAACGGGTGTCCACACACCAGGTGATGAGTGTTCGATCGATGGGGGAGAAGTGTCGTCGTCATCATCGGATCTGGGGACAGTGTGGATAACGGTCCGATCAGGCGGCGGGCACGCGTGGCGTCATCCGCAGGGCCTGTGGGCGGGGCGACCGGAACTGTTGATGGCGGTGGACAACCACGGCCGGTTCGCCTGGTCATCCCGCCGCGTCCCGAACTACAACGATGTCGATCCCGAGTCGGTGAACAGGTGGTGCACATCTGACAGGCGTGTAGTTACATCCGTGGGGGGGGGCGTGGCAGTCGTGCCCGTCCGAGTGACCCCAGGCGTCGGTTCCGGGGCAGGAATCGCGGCGGTACCGACGGAAAGGGTCGGTGGGAGCGCGCCGCTCAGCGGTAGAGGTCGTGGATGCGGTGTTCCCACTCGCGCATCAGGACGTTCTCAGCGGCAGTGGCCACCACGGCGGCGGTGGCGATGACGGCGGCGGTGGCAAGGGGAAGGTTCACGAGTTCCTGTCTAACCGGGGTGGGTTAAGGGTAAACATCGCCGCTGTTTCGGCTGCCGAAACTTCTGGCTGCACCACTCGATCAGCGGTGCAGCCCGGGCCGATACCAGGCCTCAGGCACGGGTCAGAAGGACCGGTTCGCCCGGGCTTCGGCCTTGATCCGCGACGTCAGGTCGGCCACCTGGTTGTACAGGCTGCGCCGCTGCGCGATCTCCTTGCGGATCTTGCGTTCGGCGTGCATGACGGTCGTGTGGTCGC
>CAZCRC010000256.1:0-3517 GCA_964500995.1 uncultured Actinomycetes bacterium | reverse complement strand
CTTCCTGGCCCGGCGGATGGGCGTTGAGTTGGTCGAAGGCCGCGACCTCTACTGCCGCGACGGCTTCCTGTGGATGCGGACCACATCCGGACCCCACCGCGTTCATGTCGTCTACCGACGCATCGATGATGAGTACCTCGATCCGCTGCATTTCCGGTTCGATTCGGTCCTCGGGGTGCCGGGCATCCTGAATGCCGCGCGCTCCGGTCATGTCACGATCGCCAATGCCGTGGGTAACGGTGTGGCCGATGACAAGGCGGTCTACCCCTACGTCCCCGATCTGATCGAGTACTACCTCGACGAGGCGCCGATCCTGCCCAACGTCGACACGTACGACCTGCAGGACCCCGATCAACGCACCTACGTCCTGGAGCGAATGGACCGCATGGTCATCAAGCCCTCGGATGCGTCCGGCGGCTACGGGTTGCTGATCGGCACCAAGGCGTCCGCCGAGGAACTGGATGCCACGCGCGAGAAGGTGCTCGAGGACCCGCGCGGGTGGATCGCCCAGCCAGTCGTGACGTTCTCGACTGCGCCGACGGCGGTGGACGACGGGCACCTGGGCGCCCGGCATGTCGACCTGCGACCTTTCGCCGTCAACGACGGGGAGGACATTTTTGTGCTCCCCGGGGGATTGACCCGAGTGGCACTGCCCGAGGGATCGTTGGTCGTCAACTCCAGCCAGGGCGGGGGCTCCAAGGACACATGGGTGCTCGAGGACGACGACGGAGCAAGCGAGCGGCCGCTGGCGCGTCCGGCGCGCCGGGTCCGGCGAACCCCGAACACCGGGATCGCGCGCTCCCATGCCCCGCGGCCGCACGATGATCGCCAACGCCAGCAAGAGGGGCAACAGCAACAGGGCGGGATGCAGCAGGGCGGTTCGTCGTGCTGAGTCGGATTGCCGAGTCGTTCTTCTGGATCGGGCGCTACATCGAACGCGCCGAGGCCACCTCGCGCCTTCTGGCGGAGCATCACCAACTGCTCATCGAGGACCGCACCGTCCCCGAGGACGTGGCGTGCGCGATCCTGTTGGACTCACTGTCGTTGCCCAGTGTCCCAGTCGTGGACGCACCCGGTCTGGTGGGTGCCGTGATCGGGTCGACAGCGGACTCGTCCACGATCGTGGGTGCGATCGCCGCGGCTCGCGAGAACGCCCGCAGTATCCGGGACCAACTGTCCGGCGAGGTGTTCGAGGCCCTGAACGCCACCCACATCGCATTGAGTCGGGGGATGGTCTTCGCGGCCAGCCCGGGCGTGGCCCTGCAGCGGGTCATGGAGCGCCTGTTGGTGGTCAACGGTGTCATCGAATGGACGATGTCGCGCGATGAGGGGTATCTGTTCCTGGCCCTGGGGCGATCCCTGGAGCGCACCGATATGACGGCCCGGTTGCTCGGCGTGCGACATGACCAGTTGTGGCCGGAGTCCGGACCTGTGGCCACCCTGCGGGCGTCGGGGGCGTTGAGCGCGTTCCTGCGCACGCGTCATCCGATCGACGGTGATTCCGTGCGTCGGTACCTGGTTCTCGATGACGCTTTCCCGCGGTCACTGCGTGCGTGTGCCGAGCAGGCCGAACTCGCCGTGCGGGGTCTGGAACGGCTCGGCGCCACGGATGGTGGCGATCTGCTGCGCGAGGTCGGAATGCTGCGGTCGCAACTGGAGTACGCCGTTGAACCGTCGCCCGCCGAGGTCGACGTCCTGGCGGGCCGATCGCAACTGGCCGCGCTCCGGGCCAGCGACTGCGCCACCAGAGGTTTCTTCCACCAAGCCGGCACGATCGTGTGGAGCCACTGATGGGCGGACGCCGACTCAAGATCACCCATCGGTCCGGCTACCGGTATGTGACGGATGTCCACGCCTCGTTCAACGAGGTCCGGATGACCCCGGCCGAGGTGGGTGGCCAGATCCTGCTCAGTCATGAGTTGCAGATCGAGCCTCGTGGCGTCGTGTACGCATACGAGGACTACTGGGGTGCCCTCGTGGAGTCCTTCGACATCCACGAACCGCATCGCGTTCTCGAGGTCGTGGCGCTGTCGACGGTCGAGACTCCCGGCGGACACCCGGCGGCGCCGGGCCTGTCGTGGGACGAATTGGCTGCCGTGGGGGTCCGCGACCGGTTCTGTGAGTACCTGACACCGTCCGGTTTCGTCGATGATGCCTGGGAAGATCCGAGTCGGGTCGACCTCTTGGAGCGCATCCGCTCGTTGCCCAGCCCGCAGGACGCCATGGCGGCTGTGGTTGCCGAGGTCTACTCGCACATCCGCTACACCCCAGGCGTCACCTCGGTGTCCACCACGGCACAGGAAGCCTGGTCGTCCGGGGAGGGGGTGTGTCAGGACTTCTCGCATGCGTCGCTGTCGTTGTTGCGGGCTCTGGGAATCCCCGCCCGCTACGTCAGCGGATACCTGCACACCGAGGAAGAGGCCATCGGCGAGACGGTGCTCGGCGAAAGCCATGCCTGGATCGAGGCGTGGTGCGGCGGATGGGAGGCGTTCGATCCGACGAATGACCGAAGCGTCGCGTCGGCCCACGTCAAGGTGGCGTCTGGGCGCGACTACCGGGACGTTCCGCCCCTCAAGGGCCTATACGCCGGTGGTGGCTCGGAGGACCTCGGCGTCGTGGTCGAGATCACCCAACTACCCCCGAGCGAGAAGCGCTCGTACCGCTGGTGACGGCCCCAGCGAGCCCGAGAAGGTGAACCAGGCGGTCCAACTCCGCTTCGAAGAAGGGACTGTGGGCTTCGCGTTCCGCCGTGACCACGTTGTGCACGTGTCCGAACAACTCGAAGGACACCGAACCGAAGATCAGGGTCCACGCCATCAAGCCGCGGATCATGAGTTCCGGCGGGATGGCAGCGCCGGAATCCGGTTCCGTTCCCGAAATTGCCGCGATCGCCGCAAGGACCGGCTCGACGGACTGTTGGTCCGACTGTGAGGGCACGGGTAGTTCTGCCACGCGCCCGGTCTGGACCGCCTCGACCAGCAGTGCCACGAGTAGCTCGGTGACGCGAGTGGCGGGCCCGATCGTGTCCTGCGGTGCGCGATACCCGGGCACGGGAGTGCCGTAGATCAGGGCGTACTCGTGTTCGTTGGCCAGTGCCCAGGAACGAACCGCCCGGCCGATCGCCTTCAATCGGCCGACGAGGTCGGCGCGGGGTACCTGCGCTTCGCGGACCGCGACGTGGTCCGCGAGTGAGGAGTAGGCATCGACGATGAGCCGGGTGAGCAGCGCGTCCCGACTGGGGAAGTAGCGGTAGATCGCGGACGATGCCATGTCCAGGTCCCGGGCGATCGCGCGCAGCGACAGCGACGCGGCGCCGCCATTGCCGAGTTGTGAGCGGGCCAAAGTCAAGATCGCGTCGGTGATGGCCAACCGGTTGCGCTCTCTGATTCCGGGTGCGGTCTGGTCGGTCATGGTCGCACCCTACCCGGGAGTTGCGAGCATGTCACTCAATAGCGAGCGGTGCTCTTGACAAGCGTCGAGTGCGATGGGAGGCTCAAGCGAGAGCGGTGATCACAAA
>CAZCRC010000255.1:0-3523 GCA_964500995.1 uncultured Actinomycetes bacterium | reverse complement strand
GGCGCGAACGCGGGCGGCAGGGACACGGCAACCTCTCGGCCGGTCACGCCGGCGAACGGTGGTCCGCGGCAACAGGACCCTGCCCGCCGCACCCGCAGACCACGACGGGTACTCGTGCGCAACGCCAGTGGTCCGGCTGTCACGGTTGCGGGTCAGCGTCGGAGTTGCACCGACTTCGTCTGCAGTTGCGCTCCTCGCAGTGTAGGTGCACCGACGGCAAGACCAGCCCCACCGGAGATTTTCAAACTTCGTCAAATCTTTTGCATCCAAGCGGGGTGGTCCGGGCGAATCCCTACCTGAGCCTCCGAAAACCGAGGGGGACAGACGAAAAGGAGACACCTGATGAACAAGCGACTGCTCGCTGGCGGAACCGCCGTGGCACTCACCGCAACGATGGGACTGGGTGCGTTCGGCGCCACCAGCGCCCAGGCCGCCGGCAACAAGCCGCTCGCCAAGGTCCTCGACACCGGCGGGTTCGACAGCAACGGCAAGGACTACGACGTCGTGTCGCAGGCCGTGCTCGCCGTGCTGGACGACGATCCCGCCTCGCCGGTCAGTCTGCTGACCGACGGCAAGGAGCGCGCCACCGCCTTCCTGCCCACCGATGCCGCCTTCAAGCGTCTCGCGAGTGCGCTGACCGGCAAGCAGGTGCGTTCCGAGGCCAAGGCCTTCGAGGCCGTCGCCGGTCTGGGGCTGGAGACCGTCGAAGAGGTGCTCTTGCTGCACGTCGTGCCCGGAGCGACCATCACCGCCAAGAAGGCACTGAAGTCCAACGGCGCCAAGCTGACCACCGCACAGGGTGAGAAGCTCAAGGTCAAGGTCACCAAGGCGCACTCGAACAGCCCGCGCGTGACGATCAAGGACCTCAGCAAGACGTCCAGCAACGCCCGCGTGATTCAGGTGGATATCAACAAGGGCAATAAGCAGATTGCCCACGGCATCAACAACGTGTTGCTGCCCAAGGCGCTGTGACTGCACTGAGATGACAACTGTGCTGGCGCCCCCCACCATGTGGGACCCTGGCGTGATGACCGACATCGACATTGAGGAACTGGGCATCGCCCTGGCCTCGGGTGACGAGTCGGCTCTCGCCGAGGCCTACCGTCGGTGGGGGGCGCTGGTACACACCCTGGCCGTGCGATCCGTGGGGGATCCCGGACACGCAGCCGACATCACCCAGAACGTCTTCATCTCCGCCTGGCGCAACCGGGAGTCGTTCGACACCTCACGGGGTAACGTCCCCGCGTGGCTCGTCGCGATCACCCGACGGCGCATCGTGGACCACCACCGCAAGGCGGGTCGGACCAAGGAGATGTCCGAGCTGGCGATCACCCAACCCTCGGCCGCGGACCAGTCCTCGGCTGTGGAGTCCCTGACCGCCCATCATGGGGAGACCGACTCGCTGGTCGACCGGGTGGTCCTGGTCGACGAGATGCAGGAGTTGGGGGAGCCGTCCCGGACGATCCTGCACCTAGCGTTCTTCGAAGACCTCACACATCAACAGGTGGCTGAGAAGTTGGACCTCCCGCTCGGGACGGTCAAGAGCCACATCCGCCGCTCCCTGCAGCGGCTGCGCGACCGACTGGAGGTGACCCATGCCGCAGCAGCACTGTGACCCGGACGCCCTTGCACTCGCGGCGCTCGACGGCACCACCTTGTCGGACGCCGACCAGGCGCATCTGGCCGGTTGCACGGCCTGCTCCGACGAGTTGGCGGGCTTCCGAGCGGTCGTGACCGTGGGTCGCGGCAGCGGAGACATCGCACTCGTCGACGCCCCATCGTCGGTGTGGAACGCGGTGGAACGGGAAATTTCGTCGCCTCCCCCGTCGGTGGGGGACGGCGCAAGCGTCACGAGTCTGGACTCGGTGCGTGAACGGGGCCGTCCCAGCGGATGGACCCGCTGGTTACCCGTCGGGGTGGCGGCGGCAGCGGGCGCTGTCTTCGGCGGGTTGGTGATGTCGGCCACGGCCGGCGGTGATCCCTCACCCAGCCCGGCAGCGCCACAGATCGTGGCCCAGGCTCAGTTGGCAGCACTGCCGGACGGCGTCGACACGGTCGGCTCCGGCCAGGCGCTGTTCGAGAAGGATGCCGACGGCAAGGACATCCTGGTCCTGGACACCCAGAACCTCGAGCAGGCCAGTGGCTACTACCAGGTCTGGCTCATCAACCCGGAGACTTCCGGGTTGATCTCACTGGGAACGGTCGGCTCCGGAGCTCAAGAAGTCACCTTCCCGGTCCCTGCTGGCGTCGACCCGAAGGAGTTCTCCGTGGTCGACATCTCCGACGAACCCCTCGACGGCGACCCGGGCCACTCCAAGGTGAGTGTCCTGCGCGGCGAACTCGACGTCTGACCGGTACCCCCCGTGAGGTGGGTTCGGCGGGCGGTGTCGCGGCGTGGGAGAGGCCGTACGCTGGCCCAATGGCGGAATTCATCTACACCCTGCTCAAGGCACGCAAGGCCCATGGCGACAAGGTCGTCCTCGACGACGTCACCCTCTCGTTCCTGCCCGGAGCCAAGATCGGCGTGGTCGGACCGAACGGGGCCGGTAAGTCAAGCCTGCTGAAGCTCATGGCCGGCAAGGACCAGGCGTCCAACGGCGAGGCCCGCCTGGCTCCGGGAGCCACCGTGGGCATCCTGGAGCAGGAGCCGGAACTCGACGCCGACAAGACCGTCCTCGAGAACATCGAAGAAGGCGTCGCCGCCACGAAGGCTCTCATCGACCGGTACAACGAGATCTCCGCGCTCATGGCCGATCCCGATGCGGACTTCGACGCACTGATGGCCGAGATGGGGACGCTGCAGGAGCAGATCGACCACAAGGACGCCTGGGACCTCGATTCCCAACTCGAGCAGGCCATGGATGCCCTGCGCTGCCCGGCTCCCGATGCGGACGTCACCGTGTTGTCCGGTGGCGAGCGGCGCCGGGTCGCCCTGTGCCGGCTCCTGCTCGAGCAGCCCGACCTGCTGCTGCTGGATGAGCCCACGAACCACCTCGATGCCGAGAGCGTCCAGTGGCTCGAACAGCACTTGGAGAAGTACCCCGGCACGGTGGTGGCCATCACCCACGACCGGTACTTCCTGGACAACGTGGCCCAGTGGATCCTCGAACTCGACCGCGGTCGCGCCTACCCCTACGAAGGCAACTACTCCACCTACCTGGAGAAGAAGTCCGCCCGACTCAAGGTCGAGGGTCAGAAGGACGCCAAGATGGCCAAGCGTCTGACCGACGAGCTGGAATGGGTCCGCTCGAACGCCAAGGCGCGGCAGACGAAGTCCCGATCGCGGTTGCAGCGCTACGAGGAGATGGCCACCGAGGCGGAGAAGACGCGCAAGTTGGACTTCGAAGAGATCCAGATCCCCCCGGGCCCCCGCCTGGGCAACGTGGTGGTCGAAGCTGACCACCTGACCAAGGCCTTCGACGACCGCGTGCTGCTCGACGATCTGTCGTTCTCGCTGCCACGCAACGGCATCGTGGGCGTGATCGGTCCCAACGGCGTGGGCAAGACCACCCTTTTCCGCATG
>CAZCRC010000254.1:0-3538 GCA_964500995.1 uncultured Actinomycetes bacterium | reverse complement strand
TCGTTGCCCGACCTGCGCGACGCGAAGGCCGAGCTGACCGCCCTGACGGACCTGACGGTGGCTCACGGTGACCTCTACCGCCGCAATGTGCTGGCGGATCCCACGGGTGGTGTTCACATCATCGATTGGGAGTTCATCGGAACCGCTCCTCGATTCACCGACCACGTCCGACTGTGGTCGACGCTGCGGCAGCCGCAGGATCGTGAACTGGCGTGGGACCGGATCACCGCCGGTCTGGCCACCCCTGAGCGTCGCCACCTTGCGGTTGTCGTCCGGTACCTGGTCCTGCGACTTCTGGGCGAGAACCTGGCCGCCCCAATCGATCAGCGCGATGCCGACGATCTGGCGCACGCCCGACTGATGGTGTCGCAGTTGCCGCGTCAGCTGGCCGAGCTCGCTATCGCCTGATCCGCCAACCCGGCCACCAACTGCCGGTAGTGGGCCAGATTGCGACGCCGCCGCTCCCCGTGAATCCGGGTGAAGGCGGCCGCTGCTTCTCGACCCTCTCGAGCCGCAAACGACGGGTCCGCCACAAACGGAACCAGCGCCTCGGCCAGTGCGGGAGGGTCTTCGATGGGCACGATGCTTCCACGACCGCCTTCGAGCGCCTCGGCCATGCCCTCGCAGTCCGAGACCACGACCGGGCGTCCCAGCCGCAGGCTCTCGAGGACTCCGATGGACTGCCCCTCCCACCGCGACGGAAAGGCCACCACGTCGGCGGCGAGGGTCCACACGGGCACGTCCGTTCGGGGTACTGCCGGAATGAAGATCACATCGTCAGGAGCAGCGGCTCGCAACGCCTCCCCGTCAGGGCCACTACCGACGATGACGAGTCGGGCCGACGGAACCCGCCGGCGAATCTGCGGCCACGCGTGCAGCAGGATGTCCTGTCCCTTCTGGGCAGTCAATCGACCCACACACAACACGACGGGCGTGTCCGTCCCGATCTCAGGAAGTACCTGCGACCGGGCCTCGACCAGGGATAGTCCCGGGTCCTCAAGGTCGATGGTGTTGCTGAGCACCCGATACGTCGCGGTGATACCCGCATCGATCCCGGCGTCGCGTTCAGCGTCGCTGACACACAGAATCACGTTGGTCCATCGGGCGGCCCACCGCTCCCAGGAGCGTACGGCGCTACGTGTTGTGGACCCTTCACCATGCCGGAAGCTCCAGGCATGCGGCATGAAGATCGTCGGGATCCGACCCCGGACAACGACGCGACCGACGAGGCCGGCCTTGCTGCTGTGTAGTTGCACCACGTCGGGGTCAACATCGCGGACGATCGTGCGCAGGTGCCGCGCCTCACCGACCACTGATGGTCCGGGCTCCCGTTCGGCGTCCCAACGCAGGTAAGTGGCGCCTCGCGCGGCCACCTCGGCGGGCATGCCCCCCAAATCGGGACACGCCACGGTCACATCGAAACCCGCCGTCACCAATTCAGCCACCTGATCGAGCATGACCACGGCCACGCCGCCCACCGTCTGGGAGACATCGCCGATCGCTTGTGTCACATGCAGGACCCGAGTCCGTTCCACGCCATCCCTCCTCGCGCCAGGCGACCGTTGTGATGCCCCCATGACGCTGACGCACTACTCCGTTTCGGTGACGACCTCCAGAGCGAAGCCGGTTTGCTCCGATTCCTCCTGTCGTGAAGGAGGCGGATTCCATGAGACTGCCACGACTCGCGCTGCTCGTCCTGATGAGCGTCACGGCGATGATACTGGGCCTGATCGCTGCGCCGGCGGCGAATGCCGTGACGGCCGTCCCCTCGGCTGTTGGTGTCTCGCCATGGAAGACAGGCGACCCCACCTTCACAGCCCCGACCGCGAAGCCACCGGTCCAGGGGGTCAACTACCACGGGATCTGGGGGGACCGCGATGCGGCCACCCGGGGCAAGATCCTGGACCAACTCGCTGCCGCCGGTGTGGAGTACGTCCGATTGGACATTGCCTGGAACAACATCCAGCCGAGCGGTCCCGACTCCTATGACATGGCCTACTGGGTGCCACAGATCGACCAGCGGATGGCGGAGTTGCGCGCTCGGGGCATGAAAGCCCTCCTGCTGTTCTATTGGGCGCCCAAGTGGGCGTGGGATCCGGCCATTCCGGCCACGAACAGTAAGAACGGAGTCCCCCGGGACCCGCAGGAGTTCGGTCGCGCCGCCGCGTGGGCAGCTGATCGCTGGGAGAGCGACTTGATCGGCATGGAGTTGTGGAATGAACCGGACCTGGAGAACTTCCTGGTGAACCGTTCCCCAGCGACCCATGCTGCTCTCGTCAAGGCCGCGTACCCCCTCATCAAGGCTGTCGCCCCCACCGTCAAGGTCATCGCTGGCGCCACAACATATGTCAAGGACTCGTGGTGGAAGCAGTTCTATGCCAATGGTGGCGCGGACCACTACGACGCCCTGGGCATCCACCCCTACATCGGCGTGTCCGATGGTGCGCCGAACGCGTGCGACAAGAACTGGATCGAGTCGTACCCGTGCAACATCCCCAACCTCATCAAACTGATGCAGGACAACGGCGACGGCGACAAGACCCTGTGGGCCACCGAGTACGGCTGGTCCTCGCATGACAACTCGACCTACGGAAGTTCGGTCCCGGTCTGGAAGAAGGGCGTGACCGAAGCAAAACAAGCCCAGTACCTGGTGCAGTTGCAGGAGTACGTCGCACAGTGGCCCCAGGTCGAGACGATGTTCTGGTACAACGACTGGAACAAGGTCACCGGTGACGCCATGGAGGACAACTTCGGGCTCATCAAACGTGACTTCACGCCCAAACCGGCGTACTACGCGATGAAGTGCGTCGCCAGCGGAGTCTGCGGGCCGGACAGCTCGCCGACTCCCACCCCGACTCCCACGGCGACCGCGACGCCCACGCCGACAGCCACGGCGAGCCCCACTCCCACCCCCTCACCGAGCGGCAACGGCTCCTACGTGGTGAGCGGCGCCGCGTGGAAGGCCAATGACTCCGGAGCCGACCTCGGCACCGGATGGAAGAACGCCGGCTACAACGACTCCGCGTGGAAGAACGCCCGCACGCAGATGGGCTACGGAGACGGCGACGAGGCGACCGCCCTGACCTGGGGTTCCGACTCCACCAAGAAGCCCATCACGGTGTACGCCCGCACCACCTTCGACGCCGCGGACATCGGATCGGTGGCTGGCCTGCGCATGAAGGCGATCATCGATGATGCGGCTGCGGTCTACCTGAACGGTCAAGAGGTCTGGCGCTTCAACCTGCCCGACGGGGCGATCACGAGCTCCACCAAGGCGCTGCGCTATGTCGCCGGAGCAGAAGAGTCGACGTGGCAGACGGTCGATCTGCCGAAGGGTGCGCTCCAGAACGGGACCAACACCCTGGCGGTCGAGGTCCACCAGGACCAGCCCTCCTCATCCGACCTGTCACTGGACCTTGAGTTGACCCCGATCGCGGCCACCGCGAGTCCGACGCCGACGCCGACACCCACCCCGACGGTGACCGCCCCCGCGGCACCCACCGGGCTCACCGCCACCGCCGACGGCCAAAACCGGGTC
>CAZCRC010000253.1:0-3538 GCA_964500995.1 uncultured Actinomycetes bacterium | reverse complement strand
TCATCAAGCAGAAGCTGCCCCACATGAGGGTCCGAGTGGTCAACGTCGTTGACCTGATGGTGCTGCCTCGGCCCAAGGATCATCCGCACGGCATGGACGACCTGTACTTCGAGGAACTGTTCACCGACGACGTCGACGTCGTGTTCGCGTTCCACGGCTATCCCGGCGCGATCCACCAACTCGTGCACGGCCGGCCCGACGCCGACCGGTTCCGGGTGCGTGGCTTCATCGAAGAAGGAACCACCACCAGCCCGTTCGACATGGTGGTTCGCAACAAGGCCAGCCGCTATCACCTGGTGATGGACGCCATCAACAACGCGAAGCGCAAGGTGGCCGGCGGAGCGGAGCTGAAGGAGTGGTGCGAACTGCAGTTGGCGCGGCACGCGCAGTACATCGTGGACCATCTGACGGACATGCCCCAGGTCGAGGACTGGCGACTGGGTGACCCGCTGGAGTCGTGATCAACGGTTCGGCTGACCATCACTCCCGAAGCGATTAGCGTCTGGATTGGGGAGTGATCGTCGAAGGGGTCCGCATGCGCCAGGCACTGGTCCGTACGTCCGCCGTCGCCGCCTTGTCGGTGGCGTGTGTCGCCAGTGGGATGGTGCCGGCGTCGGGCCGGGACACCGTCACCATGAGTGGCAACGCGTACGCCTTCATCATCGGGGGAAACAACGACCGCCTCGAGGGTGCCGTGATCGGCATCGAGGAGTTCCCCGACATCACCACCGTCGCGGGCCCCAACGGTGCCTACAGCCTGCAGGTTCCCAATCACGCCACGATCACTCCGTACGTGGAGTTCCCCGGCTA
Source organism: uncultured Actinomycetes bacterium (assembly GCA_964500995.1). Taxonomy (GTDB): domain Bacteria; phylum Actinomycetota; class Actinomycetes; order S36-B12; genus CAIWTL01. The sequence goes on along the minus strand of CAZCRC010000253.1, from coordinate 2,728 downwards.
CTACCCCACCCACATCCAGACGTTCCACACCGTCGGACAGGACCTGCGCCAGGTGAACTTCCAGGTACCGGAGCTGGGGATCTACCGAGCCCTCGCGGGCATCACCGGCGCCAAGATCGACCCCGACACCGGTCTGCTCGAGAAGTGCGCGATCGTGTCCACGTTCTTTGAGGTCGCCGGGCGCCAGTTCCGCAACTTCAACACGTTCCACGACTTCCACCCCCACGGCGTGCCGGGATCGACGGCCACGCAGGAACCGGCGTCGGGTCGGCAGTTCTACTTCAACAAGAACGTCATCCCCGACCCCGATCAGGAGACGTCGTCGCGTGACGGTGGGGTGCTGTGGGCGGACGTCGAGGCGGGCACCTACAAGATCACCGGGTCCAACCCCGACACCCGGTTCGCGCGGTTCCAGGCCACCTGTGAGCCGGGTCGACTGGTCAATGCGAACCCGCCATGGGGCCTGTACCAGCTGTCCGAGAACGAGGTCACGAACCTGGCGACCAAGCCCGACACGATCGTGGACGCCCGGGTGAAGCGATCCCAGGCCCGGCGCCAGGACGGGGTGCGGCGGCTGCAAGTGAATATCGCCACCAAGGAAGCCGTGACCGCCACGATCCTGCTCACCCAGAACTCGATCGAGCGGGAGTGGACGCGCACGCTGGCACCCGGGCGCCGCATCCTGACGTTCCGCGTTCCGCGCGGAGTGGCCAAGGGCCGGATCTCGGTGCGGACCACGATGGTCGACCAGGTGGACAACACCAACCGCACCGTGGACAGCCTCGCCGTCCCGCGCCGCTGACGCGGGGGGACCGCAGAACTGGGGGTTAGCGGGTAGACCTGGGGCGCGTAGGTGCGTGTTTCCCCGTTGGGCGCAAGTTTTGCGGTCACCACCCCTCGGTGCCGGGTGCTCCCTTGTACGGGCCCTCGATCCAACTGGTGGGCCAGTCGCCGTAGAACGAGCTGGCCAGCGGGACCACGATCTCGCCATCCACTTCGCAGCGATCGACGCGCTGCGGATAGAAGCAGATGGCGTCGCGGATCGACTCGTACCCCGTCGTGGGCGCGGCGTACCACCAGCAGGCGTCGCTGACGGTCGGGCTCCCGGGAACGGTCAGGGTGCCGTACGTCGCCACGCCCTTGTATTCGCACACGGTCCGCGTCCGAGATGGGCTCAGGAACTCGGTGCGGACGTCACTGGCCGGGATGTAGTACGCGGGGGCGTGGGATGTCTCGAGGATCCGCCACGATGCCCGCGTCTCGGCAATCAGCACGCCACCGTGGGTCACTCGCACGAGTTCAGCCGATGCCCGAACCGCCGGTGGGCGAGGGTAGGACCAGACGGATTCCCGTTCCTTCACGGTTCCAGGCTGTGTCAGGAGCAGGTGCCCCGCAACTCAACCGGAGTCTGCTGCCGGGGCGCCGGCCGCCACCGGAGCCTCGGCGGGAACCGATGGTGGGGTCTCGTACCCGATGCCGCGGAACCGATCCAGGGTGCGGCCGAAGGGGCCTTTTGCCGGTTTCCCTTTCATCTCGCGGCGGTCGTCGCGCCGCCAGGACAGTCGCACGACCAGGAACCACGCGGTCGTCAGTGCGACGTCCCAGACCATCAGCCCGTACCAGTAGGTGTCGAGGAGGTCCTCGTTCAGACTGTCGAGCAGTCGCTCCTGCACCGCGATGTCGGCGAACCCGCCACCGATGATGATGAAGCCGAGGATCGCGATCGGGACGGTCTTGGCGAGTTCGTGGGAGATCTCGATCTTGAGGTGGGCCAGCAGTCGCGCCCCGGCGATCACGGCGGTGGCAGTCAGGATCACGTCGGTGGCGGTACGGTCCTGAGCCGCCGACCCGATCAGCATGGTCAGCACGAAGAACCAGAACGACACCATGATCGGCGTCGTGATGAGGTAGCGCAGCACTCCGCCCCAGGTGGCGTTGGGTGGCTTGTCATCGGAGTGGTTGATGGGCAGCCGGGGATGCTGCATCGTGCGGTAGACCATCCACAGCAGGGCGGCGACGAACGCCATTCCGATGCCCAGGACGATCACGTCCCAGGCATCGCCGGCGAAGTCCATATTCAGTTCCGGGCCGGAGTCCACGGGTGAGGGCGAAGGGTCCACGATCGCCCAGTGTGCCGTGGGGCCGCCACGACACGGACAGGTGGCCTCCGGGTGACCCGAGCCGTCGGTTCCCGGCGCAACCCCCGGCGGTACCGACGGGAAGGGTCCGCGGGAGCGAAACGGTCGGTGAACTTGTCCGCACCGGCAAGCGTGCCGCGTGTCAGCGCAATACAGTCGGGCCACTGAGCACTGCACAAGGGAGCCCCTGGTGAGCGACGACCGCTACTTCGACATCGAGGCCATCATGGACCTCGACGACATCATCGCGTCCCTGCAGGACATGGACGATGACGAGTTCGAGGAGCGCGGACTCAGTGTCACGGGCACCTGGGACGAGGTCGACGACCCCGTCCTCATCGGCCCCGACGGCACCCCCGTCGACACCTGGAAAGAGGGGTACCCGTACGACGACCGCATGTCGCGGCGCGAGTACGAGATGACCAAACGGCTGCTCCAGATCGAACTGCTCAAGATGCAGAGCTGGGTCAAGGACACCGGCCAGCGCATCTGCATGCTCTTCGAGGGCCGCGACGCCGCCGGCAAGGGCGGCACGATCAAGCGCTTCATGGAGCACCTCAACCCGCGCGGCGCGCGCGTGGTGGCGCTGG
>CAZCRC010000252.1:0-3607 GCA_964500995.1 uncultured Actinomycetes bacterium | reverse complement strand
GACCCGTTTGAGGAGGTGACAACGTGACCACGGAAGAACTTGCTGAACTGTTCGACAAGCACAGCGACGAGTATTTGAAGTTTGAACGGATAACCAACAAAAGAAGTCAGCGGCCAGATTTACATGCGCTGCTTGTCCTTGATGGTCTTTGCCCCGGTGACAAAGACATCATATCCGCCGCCGAACATGATGAGTTTTGGTTGTCCGTCAGTGTGGAGGATTTTGCCGCTGTAGCAACCGAGAATCTGGTGATTGAATTGACGCGGTGCGGCCTGCGCTATGACAATTACTGCGAAGCGCTGGGATTTTTCACATGACCCCCGCGCAAGAGTACCGGCTAGGAGTCCGCGCCGCAGTCCTGATCATTGCGGCGCTGTGCGGGCTGTGTGTGCTGGCGTCCATGTCCGGCTGCCTGACCGCAAGCAAGATCCACCGCTGGGAGTCGGCACTGGTTGGATGGGCGCGCAAGGGTGGGCCGGAGTGCGTCGAATCCGCCAAGGTCGCAAGCACGTACCTTGTGCACGCAAACCAGCGGCTACAAGGCGCGACTTCGGCGGTAGACCTATCAACAGACCAGGAAGCGAAAAAACTCATGACAGAGGCCGCGCAAAAGTGCGGGGAGGTGGTGCCGTGAAAATACAGGCCACGCAGAAAACAATAACCAAGGTGCTGACAGCCATGCTGAGTCAGTGTTTTCGCGACGGCGAAGACGGAAAGTTCTATCGACGGTTTTACGCCGATGAGATCAATCGTCTTTGCGACAATGCGGGAGATGCTTTTGGAACTGAGGGACAGAACGATCCGCGAGGCGATCAACGTGGTTAACCTGTCTTCAATTTTAACCACCCTCGCCGCGCTGTGGAGCCGTATCAGCAGCGCAATCGGGAGAGGGCAGGCTGAGACAGCACGCGAGCAACAGAGCGAGATTGACGCCATGGATGCGGAGATCCAGAGCAAAGGAGCGAACGATGTCAAGTGACGGCGCAAATCCGGGCTTTATGAATGATCCGTGGAAGCCTGACGATATCTGCTTGACCGCTGTATTTGGTCAAGATGGGCTGCTGATCGGTTCTGGTGATTGGGGCGAAAACGGCTATTTGTCCATCGCTCCACGAAAGCAGGAAAAGCTGCCTAAGGATTACTTTTTCGGCCACGACAAAGATCAGCAGTTCAAAGAGGCACGCGTCGACGGTCCGGGAATGCTGCTGATTTTCTCCAAGCCGGATGATGCGCGCGATCTGGGACGTATGCTGCTCAATCTTGTAGAACTCATGGAAAAGGTCGCCGAGGAATCGCAGGGAATGAAGGAGACAAGCCGTGATGACGCCGTTACAAAAGGTCCGTTGGTTGATTCTGGAGAAACTGCGCAAGTGGGGGCTGGAACTGCCAGAAATCACAGCTGCTAATATTGACGCGCTGTGGTATGGACTGCGCGAAGACAACCTGTACGACGCGCAAAACGAGGTCCGCTGTTCCGGGGAAAAGACGGGCATCAAGTCGAGTGAGATCAGCCCCCATTATGAGTGCGACGAGGTCGCCGCTAAGTGCCCCGATGGTACTTGGGTCGGGTGGACCTATTGGCACGGCGGCGGTAAGAACGGCGAACCGGCGGAGGTCGAGTGGGTGGACTACGCCTATAACGTGGTGTTAACCGAAGAGCAGAAGATGGTTACGGTCAGGACGTTTACCGCCGCCAACACAAAGGAGCAGAACGATGGCACGTAAGCAGCGACAGAAGCAAAACCCAATCAGCGACGAGATGGAAGCACACATCAACAGCGCGTCCACGTCGGAGCTAGAGGCAATCATGGCGGAGGCTGGTCATCGGTACGAGACGGCCAAAGAGCACCTAGACACAGACCCGGACATCTGCGCCGCCAAAGCCAAGGTGAAGGAACTGACCGCGACCGACCGCGAGGACATGAAGGAAGCCCGCGCAATCAGCAAACGTGTCTACGCCGAGCAGATGACGCGCGGTCACGAGGTCAAGATCACGGCGAAGGTCGTGAAAGGTCCGCTGTTTCCGAAAGACGCCGAGTAGCCACCAAGGGGGGAACCATGCCAGGAGCATCACACAACCGACCGATCCAGCGCTTTGGACTGTTCGCAGCGCCACGCCGTATCGAGGTCAAGCGCGCACATGCACGTTGATAGGCGCCAGCGTGCTTTGCCATGCCGCCGACAAGAAGGCCACGGCGGAAACGGTCAGGACTGATACCGGAGTCCGCGTGCTGCTGTGCGAGCAATGCCGGTCATACGTTGAGGCGTATCACTGGGCAGCGGCGCAGGGGCTTGTAATTGGTAGCGAGACGTTACTCTATGCGCTGGCGCTGGTTTGGCGGTCTGAGGTTGGTTACATCGTGCCGCCCGTGCAGCTGTGGCAGGGGTCGCGGATTCAGATGTCTCACCTGAGCCACAACCTCAAAAAGCTATGCGCGTCGGGGCATCTCAAACGCATCGGTAGCCAGTACTTGCTCCGCGATGCTTGCCCGTCGAGTCGGCGCGCTATCCACTGCCTGCGCCTGGACTGGCGCCTGACACTCTTTGCTGGCTGGGTGATTCGTACTTTGTGGGCTGCTTGATTTACGAGTGCGACGCTGCGCTATCCTGCCCGACTGGGTGGGAGTGCCGCGATATGCGGTTCTCTTTTGACCCGCCACAGGATGAGCCGACTGATACCGCTTGGCTGCTCTACAAGTGGCCGGCTTATCACCTGGCCACGTGCGTCAAGCCCTAAAGGTTGCGCTGTACCCATCCAACAGTAGGAGCCGGAGGGTCCCGATCTTCCCACGCCAGCCCCAGCGGACCACGCACAGCCATCTTTGGACGTGGCAGCGGTTTACGCGCATTACTGACGCATGAGCCACGGTGACAATACTGACCTGCCGGGCAATCACGGTCCCGAGTACACTCCGCGCCTTCATCGCTCGATCGTGCTAACGATGGCGCCGACCCGCGAGCGATGCCGACCAAAAGCAGCATACCCAAAACGACAACAGGACCGCTTAAGCCGGGCGCTTTGGGCGGCGGTAGCTTGTGGTTCCCGGTGTACGCTGCCAGTTGCTCTGGCGTGGCCGTGCGAAGAAATTGCACATGCTGGCTGTGATGCCGCAGCCGGATCAGCCCTGGCAGGCACAGACCAAGCACTCCGCCCAGCAAAAACAGGACGTGCGCCAAGCTCACTTTTTCAGCCGGCAGCGCTAGCAGACGCGCCACCAAATCGGCAATGAGTGACGGTTCCATGTCACCACCCGAAATCGACAAGGCGACCATGGTACGGCCCCGATCCGGGGAAGCGCAGTTGCACGATGCGCACTACGCCGGAACTCGGTGAAAGTCGTGGCGAGATGTCCGCGGTCACTGACAGAGCGGGGCGCAGATCTGCAAAACCAAACTCTGTCCGCGTGCTCGTTTCGATCGATGGGCGCAGCTGTTCCGCCGCGACTCCCAGCGAATCAAGCGCCACCGAAAACCGGACATTTTCGCCGATTGCACCAGGAAAGGCTTTCTCTGCCCGCCACATGGTCGAAGTATGTAGACCATCCTTGACCTGCACGTCATAGCCGACAATACGACCGCAGGATACAATGGGAGTGGTTACAGCATC
>CAZCRC010000251.1:0-3622 GCA_964500995.1 uncultured Actinomycetes bacterium | reverse complement strand
GTAGTACCCCATCGCCTGGGCGGAGTGATCGGCCAACTTCGAGATGGCCTTCTCCGTCGACTGGATTCGTTGCCCCACGGTCGTGTCGGTCTTTGTGATGGCCACGGTGGCGCCGGGCCGGGTCATGCCCATGCCCTCGACGAGGTCCGAGGCACCCGCGATCATGGGCAGGGCCTCGGGCGTCCGGCTCACCTGCACGGAGTCCGGGTTCGTGTCCAGATAGCCATTCGACAGCGGAACCTGAACCTGGACCGCCCCCAACTGCTGCAGTTGCAGCAACATCGTCTGGAACGAGTGCTTCGGCGCCTGTTCCTGATACGTCCACACAGCCGGCAGGATGTCCTTCGTCGGTTCGGCGAAGACCGGCGCCTCGCTGGCGGGCGGTTCGTTGAGGCTGCGCAACCACCACCAGAAGCCCGCGGCCACCAAGAGCCCGGGGATCAGCAGGAGCCACGACTGCCACCACGGCGCCGGAGCGTCGGGTTCGTCTCCCACCGGCACGACCGTGAGTCCCACCGGCGGCATGTCCGCCTGCCACGTCACCGGGGTGAACGGATCCAGCCCGGAGTAGGTCCCCGTCACCACCTGCTTCCCTTCGGCCGCGTCCGTCTCGCACGCACCGCTGACGGTGATGCAGCGCACGGCGGTCGGCGCCGCCGGGAACGTGGCCGTCACTTCGGCCTGTCTGATCGGCATCGACCACCCCGCCCCAATCACATCCCAGTACCACTGGACATCGGGCGTGCCACGGGGCTGGGTGAAGGCCCCGGTTGTGCTGCTCGTGATGATGTACCGATTCACGGTGCCAGCGGGGTAGGGCACCGACGCGTCGCCAACCTTGGCTACCAGGTAGCCGTCCTCGTAGTACTCGTCGTACGGCTCGGCCACACAGGTGCCGACCTCGCCACGGGCGACCGGGCAGCGCTGGACGGACTCCACCGTCACCGGGTGGGTGACGTTCGGGTCGACGCCGTCGGCCTCGTCGAAGAAGCGGAAGATGCCGCGCCGAGTTTGGGTGAACTCCACGTCCAGCGTCTCCACCAACCGCTGGTTCCCATCGGCTGCAACGGTGAAGTCGGCGTCGTACTTGCGGATGATCGAGGAGTCCTCGGTCCCGCCTCCGGCAGTTCCCTTCGGCAGATCGAGCGACTGGAACAGTCCCACCACCACTGCCACCACCAAGGCGATGACGATCGAGATCGCGCGCATGACCCGCCAGCGATAACTCACGAACGCGAGTCCCCCGACCAGGGCGATAGCCCAGACGAATCCCATGGCGTCCTCCTTCCGTCACCGACCGCGTGGATCGCGGCTACCAGGAGCCGCCGCCACCCCCACCGGAGCCACCTCCGGACGAGAAGCCACCCCCACCGCCACTGCTGGACGACGATTGCGTCGCCGCGTAGGCCGCTACCGCACCAGCCGAGACACTGGCCACCGCTGTCGACACGACATTGCTCACGTTGTAGGCACTCCACGCTGCGGAGTAGGTCGGGTCGTAGCCGCTGGATCCGGGCTCGGTGCCGGGCGGTGGTTTGCAGGCCTCAGCCCACTCCTCAGCGCAGTCCAGGGCGATCGCCCACGGCAGGAACTGCGCGAAGTACCGCGCCTTCAACGAGTAGTCGAACCGCTCCACAGACGCGGGGGTCGACAACGCGGTCCGCAGCCCGGAGACCTTGTCGCGCATCTCCATGCCGGCAGGAGTCAATCGGGTGCTCAGGGTGCTGGACGACCAGATGCCCACGACCGCCGGCACCAGCAGCATGGCGCCGATCCAGCGCTGCTGGAACAACAGCACCGCGATGATGGCCGCGGGGGCGCAGAACGACGCGAACAAGTGCGTCAAGGCGCCCATCATGGAGTAGCCGTAGTAGCCCAACCGAGCCGCGGCACTCTGCGCCTCGCCGGACAGAGCCCCCTCGGTGGATTGCACCTTGCGCCCGATCGTGACATCGCTCTTTTCGATCTTGGCGACAGCGCCGGTCGAGTCCAGATCCAGGCCGTCGATGAAGTCGGCGGCCCCGGACACGTTCGCGGGCACCGGGTCCGCTTCACGCCAGACCTTGACCCAGTCCGGTTTGTGGTCCGGATTGCCGTCGCCCTCGACCTCGACGCGGACCGTCCCGACGACCGCCAGTTGCATCAGCATGGTCTGGAACGGATGCTCCGGTGGCTCCTCCTTGTAGGTCCATACCGCGGGCAGGATGTCCGGCGTCGGTTCCGCGAACACCGGCGCCTCGCTGGGTCGCCGCTCATTCAACCGCCAGATGGCGAATGCCAGCAGCAGCCCGAAGACAGCGCCCGGGATCAACGCCATGGGGGACTTCCACCAGGAACTCGAGGGCGTGACCGGGACCACGGTCAGGCCCAGCGGTGGCAGGTCCGCCTGCCACGTGACGGGGGTCCGCGGGGGCAGGTCGGCGTAACTTCCGGTCACGGTCCGCGTGTTCTCGCCCGTCCGGGTCTGACACTCCCCTGACTCCGTGATGCACCGCACGGCGGTCGGAGCCACCGGGTAGGTCACGCTGACCTGAGACTTCTTGATCGGCATGTTCCAGCCGGGGGGAATGACGTTCCAGTACCACTGGGCGTCCGGGTCGCCCGTCGGCTGGGTGATGGCGCCGGTCGTGCTGCTGGTGATGATGTACCGGTTGACCGTGCCGGCCGGGTAACTCTTGTGAGCGACACCGATCTTGGCGACGAGGAGTCCGTCCTCGTAGTACTCGTCGAACGGTTCGCTCACGCACTTGACCGACCCCCGCGTGGGGCATCGCTTCACGGACTCGATCGTGACGGGGTGAGTGACGTTCGGGTCGACGCCGTCGGCCTCGTCGAAGAACCGGAAGATGCCGCGGCGGGACTCGGTGAACTCGACATCCAGCGTCTCGACGAGTTGCTGTTTGCCGTTCGCTGCCACGTCGTACTCGATGACGTAGTTGCGGATGATCGACGTGTCGCCCTGGGTGATATCCAGGTACGCCTTCTGCAGCGTGGGGAACAGGACCACAGCTGCGGCGGCCAAGAGCACGGCGAAGATACGGAAGCCGCGGGAGCCGAACCCCAGCACCCAGAAGATCACGGCGGGGATGACCACCCACCACAGATCCCACGGCATGACGGTCGGCTCAGAACTCGACGTTCGGCGGCTTCGAGGCGTCCTCGGCGGACAGCGCCTCGGAGTACCGGGCTGCCGTGATGTCCTGGATCTCGAAGTACTCGGCCTTCTCGGCCTTCATCATCCCGGCGAGCACGTTGGTGGGGACACTCTGGATCTTGGTGTTCCACTGCCGCACGACGTCGTTGTAGTACTGGCGGGCGAACGCGATGCGGTCCTCGGTGTCGACCAACTGGTCTTGCAGTTGGACGAAGTTCGTGGAGGCCTTGAGGTCGGGGTAGTTCTCCGAGATGGCGAACAGGCTCTTGAGCGCGCCGGACAACTGCTCTTCGGCCTGGCCCGCGGCCTGCGGTGAGCCCATCGCGTTGATCGCAGCGTTGCGCGCCTCGGTGACGGCCTCGAACGTTCCCTTCTCATGGGTGGCGTAGCCCTTGACCGTCGACACCAGCGGGGGGATCAGGTCGTGGCGGCGCTTGAGCTGCACGCTGATCTGCGCCCACGCCTCGT
>CAZCRC010000250.1:0-3640 GCA_964500995.1 uncultured Actinomycetes bacterium | reverse complement strand
TCTTGCCTTCTCGGCTGCGGGCGTGCTGGGCGAAGATGTCGAGGATGAGCCAGGTGCGGTCCACGACCTTCACCTTGACTATCTTCTCCAACTGACTCAGCTGGCCGGGAGTGAGTTCGCCATCACAGATCAGCGTGTCGGCCTCGAGTGCACGGATGACCTCGGCGAGCTCTCGGGCCTTGCCGGACCCCACGAACGTGCCCGGATCCGGCTTCGTCCGTCGCTGGATGAGGGCATCCATCACCACTGCTCCGGCTGTCTCGGCCAGGCGGGCAAGTTCCGCCATCGAGAGTTCCGCCGACTCCGCTGAGCCGGTGGTCCACACTCCGATCAGCACGACTCGTTCCAGTCGGATCTGGCGGTACTCGACCTCGGAGATGTCGGACAGCTCGGTCGACAGACCTGCGACTCGACGCAGCGCCTCCCGTTCCTCTGCCTGCAGGGAACCGTCGGACGGTTCAGTCATGAGTTCTCACTCCACCACTGCGCATCGAGGACACCTTCGGCAACGAACTGCGCCGGACCGGTCAGCAGCACGTCGGCGGCATCTGCCAGTGACACCCGAACCGTGCCGCCCGGCACATCGACGGTCACGTCATCGCCGGGGATCCCATGGACCTGCTGATGCGCCCACGCCACCGCACAGGCCCCGGTGCCACAGGACAAGGTTTCGCCCGACCCCCGTTCCCAGACCCGCATGCGCACCCGGTCCGGGGCTGAGACCGCAACGAACTCGACGTTCGCGCCCTGCGGATACGCCTCATCGGGCCCCGCGGTGGCACCGCTGATGTCGCCAAGATCGGCCAGAGTCGGCAAGAAGGTGACCGCGTGTGGGTTGGGCGCGAACGCCCCGACCGCGGGCCACCGGCGGTCCCCCAGCGACACGACCACATCAGCGTCAACACCCGTGACCGGACCCATCGAAACACTCACCTCGCCGCGCTCGGGAACAGCGGCTCGTCGGACGCCACCACGAGTCGCGAACTCGAACGTGCCCGACTGCTCGAGGCCTTCCTGGACCAGGTGGCGGGCGAAGACGCGGGCACCGTTGCCGCACATCTCGGCCACGGTGCCGTCACTGTTCCAGTAGTCCATGAACCAGCCGCGCTCCGCGGGCACAACACGCAACACCCCGTCAGCGCCGAGGCCGAAGCGGCGATGACACAACGCCCGAACGACGTCGGGGGTCAGGACCAACTCGTCACGGGGGTCCGGCAGCACCACGAAGTCGTTGCCCGTGCCGTGTCCCTTGCGGAATCGAACCTGACTGGTCATATGGCCAGCCTAATGGCGATGGGGGTCATCCCACCGTCTGGCGATAGGCCGAGGCAACGATGTCCAGCACGGTCGGCCAGGTCTGCACCGGGGGAACCTCGACGTTGTGAGTGGTGATCGAGTGGCGCAAGGCATCATCCGTCGCGATACGCACCATGGCCTGCGTCATCTGCTCGTCGGTGTCCGACAGCAGCCCCTCGACCCCATCGGACACGAACTCGGTGAGGCCGGTCTGGGATCGCGCCAACACCGGTAGCCCGGTACTGCGCGCCTCGAGTGCCGCAAGCCCGAAGCTCTCCTTGACCGACGGCTGCACGAACACGTCGTCCGTGCGGTAGCGGGCCTGCAGTTCTGGACGACTCAGCCGGCCCAGCAACGTCACGGCAGTCGCCAAGTCATGATCGTCGATGAACGACTGCAGCCGGTTGCGCTGGGGGCCGTCACCGGCGATATCGAGCGCGATCGTGCGACCTGGGTGACGCTGGGCCAGTTCGTCGCGGGCAGCGGCGAACATCTTGAGCAGCGGCATGGCCCGTTTGCGGGGGGCGAGGCGCATGGCGGTGACGAACCGGACCGGGTCGTTGTGGTGCAACTCGCGACCTGCGGCGTTCCATTCCTGCGGATCGACCCCGTTCGGCGTCACCAGCACCGAGGTTCCGTCGGGCAGTGCCTGTGCAATCCGATCAGCTGCGACATGACTCACCGCTGCCGGTTGCACGCCCCGGCGGGTCCACTTCGCCAAAAGGTCAGCGGCACCATACCCACTCCGCGCGGCCACCCCCCAGACGCTGTGAACCGTCACCAACACCGGCAGATCCAGTTCGGCCGCGGCTCGGATCCCACCCCACGCGAACGGTGACACGACTCCCAGATGGACGTGGACAACGTCGGGGGCGATCTCTTGCAGCAGGGGGACCACGTTGGCCCGGGTTCGTGGATGCACAGGCAACTCGAACGGCATACGCGCGGTGACCCGGTGAACCCGCACGCCATCACACATCTCAAGACCGGAGCGGACCTCGTGACCGGGGGTCGCTGTGATGACGTCGATGTCGTCACCAGCTTGGGCCTGGCGGCGGGTCAACTCGGTGACCTGCACCTCGATCCCGCCCAGCCGGGGCAAGTAGCAGTCACTGATGTGTGCAACCCGCATCGGCCACCTCCGCGCCCGAGAGTAGCGGCCGGGTGCATGCGGGAGGTCACTTCGGCCATGATCGGTCCGTGACCCGCACGATCGTGTTCTTCCATGCCCATCCCGACGACGAGGCCCTGCTCACCGCTGGGACCATGGCACGCGCCAACGCCGAGGGGGTACGGGTGGTGCTCGTGACGGCGACATCGGGAGAGGCCGGGCTGGCCGACGACGACCTCACCGGAGCTCTCGGAAAAGTGCGAACCCACGAACTGCAGGAGTCCGCCCGCATCCTGGGCGTGTCGCGGCTGGAGGTTCTCGGCTACCCGGACAGTGGTCTGACCGGCACCGGTTCGGGCGGGAACCGTCCCCCATTCTGCGCCACGCCGGTGACCGAGGTCGCGCAACAGCTCGCCGCGATCGTGCGAGAAGAGCAGGCGCAGAGCCTGGTCGGATACGACGCCAGCGGCGGCTACGGGCACCCCGATCACGTTCATGTCCATCACTGCGCCCGTGCCGCAGCGGCACTACTGCCCACCACCACCCTGTTCGAGGCGACAGCACCCCGCTGGCCGTTCGCGCTGGGGGTGAAGGCAGCCGGACTGGTCATGACGTTCCCGCCGGACTTCGACCCCACTCAGTTCGAGCAGGCCTTCACCCCCAGCTCAGACATCACCCACCGCGTGGACGTGCGCGACTTCGCCGACTTCAAGCGCGCGGCGCTTGCGGCGCATGCCAGCCAATCGACCGGGGCGGATGTCCGCACGTTGGGGGCACTTCTCAAGTTGCCGCGACCGGTGTTCCGCACCGTCCTGGGCACGGAGTACTACCGCCGCGTCAACTGACCTGCCCCGGCGCTGCCAGCCATGAGGTGATCATGGCTCGCGCGGCGGTGAGGTCGACTCCGGCGAGAGGACGGACCCGGGAATCCGCGCGGAAGGTGCGCTCCTGGCGGCGCGCGAGCTTGCGGGTGGCGGTGATCGTCGCCTCGATCGCCTCCGCGCGCGTCATCTCTCCCGCGAGCTCCGCCATGGCTTGGTGATAACCCACTGCCTTGCTTGCGGTGGGCGCGTCGGCCAGACCGTTCGCAAGGAGCCGAGCCACCTCGTCGAGCAGCCCCGCGTCCCACATCACGTGCGCTCGCTGCCGGATGCGATCGTCGAGATCGGCCCGGTCCCACTGCGGTGACACCCACAGCGTCGGCCGCCAAGGCTGGGGCGGGGGCATCCGAGA
>CAZCRC010000249.1:0-3667 GCA_964500995.1 uncultured Actinomycetes bacterium | reverse complement strand
GGCGACGAACCCGCAGACCGGTGAGACCTGCGAGGGTGCTGCGGCAGCCTGAACCGGTCGGATTTCGAGGGCGACCGTCACGTCGACGGTCGCCCTCATCGCGTCAGGAGAACATCTCGCCGAGGGAGCGCAGTAGCCGCTCGTCGGCACGGAACCATGCCCACTGGCCACGTTGTTCCCGGTGCACTAACCCCGCCTCGGTCAGCACTTTGAGGTGGTGGCTGACGGTGGGTTGGCTGAGGTTGACCGGCTCGGTGAGGTCGCAGGCGCACGCCTCGCCGGCCGAGCGGATCAGCGTCAACAGTTGCAGCCGGGCGGGCTCGGCCAGAGCCTTGAGCACCCGAGCCAGTTGCTCGGCATCGGAACGACTCAGCGGCGACGCCAGGCCCTGGGCGCAACAGGCACTGATGTCCGTCAGTGGCAGGCGGTCCGCAACTGCCGGCGACGCCTCGTCACGAGGGGCCATCACAACCTCCGACTCGCCTGATGGGATATTGACGGGAATCAATATACTCCCTAAGGTCTTGTATTGACAGTCATCGATACACTGAGTCGGATCGCACCGGCTCACGACGAAAGCGAGAGTGACATGTCACGAGTCCAACTGGCGCTGAACGTTTCGGACCTCGAGGGTTCGGTGGAGTTCTACAGCAAGCTCTTCGGGGTTGATCCCCACAAACGCCGCGAGGGATACGCGAACTTCGAGGTCGCGAACCCGCCCTTGAAGCTGGTCCTGATCGAGACGAGCGAGGCGGACCGCGGCACCGGTACCACGGGTGCGCTGAACCATCTGGGCGTCGAGGTGGACGGCACGGACGAGGTCAGTGCTGCCAGTGCCCGCCTGTCCGGTGAGGGCTTGGCCACGCGCGACGAGGTCGACACCGTGTGTTGCTACGCGACCCAGGACAAGGTCTGGGTCAACGATCCCGCTGGTGCGCCCTGGGAGATCTACACCATCACCGACGACAACCCCGCGAGCGCGACATTGGCCTCGGATGGCGGGTGCTGCACCACCGCCAGCGACGCAGCCCGCGAGCCCGAACTGGTCACGATCGGGGCTCCGGAGTCGGCGACGAACTGCTGCTGACCCGCATCAACGACAGAAGGCCAGGCGACAGTCCATGACTGCTGCCCGCACTCAGGACGCGGACGACATGGAGTCAGCGGTCCTGCATCGGATGTCGATGCTGGACCGTTGGCTGCCGCTGTGGATCGGCGCAGCGATGGTGTGGGGGCTGTTCCTCGGCCGGATCTTCCCTGGGATTCAGGACGTCCTGGGCGTGGGCAGCATCGACGGCACGTCGCTCCCGATCGCCATCGGGCTGCTCGCCATGATGTATCCCGTCCTGGCCAAGGTCCGGTACGACGAACTGGGCCACGTCACCGGCGACAAGCGGCTGCTTGGACTGTCGCTGCTGCTCAACTGGGTGGTCGGGCCGCTGCTGATGTTCGTGCTCGCGTGGACCTTTCTGGCGGACCAGCCGGAGTTCCGCACCGGCCTCATCGTCATCGGGCTGGCCCGGTGCATCGCCATGGTGCTGATCTGGAACGACCTCGCCTGCGGCGACCGCGAGGCGGCCGCGCTGCTCGTGGCGCTGAACTCCGTTTTCCAGATCGTGGCCTATGCCGCGCTCGGGCTCTTCTACCTGCAGATCCTGCCGGGATGGCTCGGGTGGCAGACCGCCGACGCGCAGTTCTCGACCTGGGCCATCACGAAGTCGGTATTGATCTTTCTCGGGATTCCCCTGGTCGCGGGGTACCTGACGCGGCGCATTGGCGTCGCCCGCAAAGGGACGACCTGGTACGAGGAGTCCTTCCTGCCGCGCATCGGCCCCATCGCTCTCTACGGATTGCTGTTCACGATTGTGGTGATGTTCGCACTGCAGGGGGACCGCATCCTCAGCGATCCACTCAGCGTCGTCCAGATCGCGGTGCCACTGTTGTGTTACTTCGCGATCATGTGGTTCGCCGCCTTCTTCTCGGCTCGGGCGCTGGGCCTCAACTACCCCAAGACAGCCACCATGGCGTTCACCGCTGCGGGCAACAACTTCGAACTCGCCATCGCGGTCTCGATCGGGGTCTGGGGGGTGACCAGCGGCCAGGCGCTCGCGGGCACAGTGGGCCCGCTGATCGAAGTTCCCGCGCTCGTCGCTCTCGTGTACGTCTCGCTGTGGCTGCGCCGCAGGCTGTTCCCCGCCCCCACAACCCCGGAGTCCCCATGACCGACAAGCCCAGTGTCCTGTTCGTGTGCATCCACAATGCCGGCCGGTCCCAGATGGCCGCGGCCTACCTGACCCATCTCGGACGGGGTCGGATCGACGTCCGGTCTGCCGGTTCCGCGCCTGCGGATGAAGTGAATCCCGCGGCGGTGGCAGCCATGGCCGAGGAGGGGATCGACATGTCGGCCGAGACCCCGAAGGTCCTGACCGACCAAGCGGTACAGGCCAGTGACGTCGTCATCACCATGGGCTGTGGCGACACCTGCCCGATCTACCCGGGCAAGCGTTACGAGGACTGGGTCCTGGCCGACCCGGCAGGACAGGGTGTCGAAGCGGTCCGCCCGATCCGCGATGAGATTCGTCGGCGCGTCGAGACCCTCATCACGGAGTTGCTGGCAGCGAACTGACCGGTGACGTTGGCTCCGCGTCCACAGCCGTTCCGCCGGACGTCGGTGCCCGTCGGAGGGCTGACATACGGTGACTCCATGGCTCCCGAGCAGTTCCTCGCCGGTCTGAACGACCAACAGATGGCTGCTGCCGCTGCGGTGACCGGGCCAGTGGCCATTCACGCGGGAGCGGGAACCGGTAAGACCCGAGTCGTGTCTCATCGCACCGCCTACGCGGCCGCGACGGGGGCGATGGACCCGGCAACCGCGTTGCTCGTGACGTTCACGGACAAGGCCGCGACCGAGATGTCCGAGCGGATCGCGCGGCTGGGGGTGCCGGGCGTCACCGCGATGACGTTCCACAAGGCGGCGTGGCGGCAGTTACGGCACTTCTGGCCCCAACTTCACGGCTCCACGCCGGACATCTTGAGCCAGCAGTGGCGGGTGGCCGCGCCACTGGTTCGGCGGCTGCCCGGCCACTACCGGTTCACCCCCACACAGGATGTCCTCGACGCGATCTCGTGGATCAAGAACAGTCACATCGAGCTGTCGGATCTTGACGCCGCCGCCGAGCAAGCCGACCGCGCACTTCCTGTGCCCGCGGACCTGCTGGCCGGGGTGTTCCGCCGATACGAGCAGATCAAGGAGGCGGAGTCGCTGATCGACTTCGACGACATGATCCTGCGCACCACGGCCATCCTGCGGGACAACCCGCATTTCCTGGCCCGGGTCCACGAGCGGTACCGCTGGTTCAGCGTCGACGAGTTCCAGGACACGAACCCGGCCCAGTTCGACTTGCTCCGGCTCTGGGTGGGGGACCGCTCGGATGTCTGCGTCGTCGGCGACGAGAACCAGACGATCTACACGTTCACCGGGGCGACGTCGCGGTTCCTGTCGCACTTCGGCGACTACTTCCCGGGCGCGAAGTCGTTCGATCTGAGCACGAACTACCGCTCCACGCCCCAGGTGTTGGGTCTGGCGAACACACTGTTAGGATCGCGCGTCGGGCTCACCACCACATCACCGGACGGGCCGGAACCGGTGGTGCGGTCGTTCCCGGAT
>CAZCRC010000248.1:0-3680 GCA_964500995.1 uncultured Actinomycetes bacterium | reverse complement strand
GGTCAGGACCGCTCCATCGAGATCGCTGCGGAGCGAGCGGTGCGCGATCGCGTCTCGCGGTTCGAGGACCGAATGGCGCCGGCAGCTGCGCGTGCCTCAGTCCGGGTGAACGAGCGCCGCAAGCAGTGGAACAACTCCCGCGTCAGCGATCGGGCAGCGACGGCGAGGGCTCGTGCCCGGGCCGCCGCGGAGCGCTTCAACGAGTTGAACAGCCCGGTTCTGGCCGACGACGATCTGGTGTGACGACGATCGGTTCGCTCACTCGTACAGGACGTAGTCCGGTCGGGGCCGCAGTTTCATGACCTCCTTGGGGGTCATCAGGCGACTGCCCCAGGGCGGGTTGACGTCCTCTTTGTAGAACAACTTGAAGCCGGGGTGGATCCACGGCGGCTGGTTGGCCACGAGGTCCTTGTACTTGGCCGTCTTGTCCTCCGGCCCGCCAAGACCGTCGATCGACCGGATCAGGGCGACACCCGGCTGAGGCTTGAGACCGCGGATCTTCTCGACTGCCGCCTCGTTGAACTGGTGGAACACCATGACCTTCTCCGGCAGGTTGTTCTCGGCCACCAACTGCGACAGGTACTGCGCCGCCTTGTTCAGTTCGGGGCCGTCGGTGCGGCCCAGGTTCACTCCGGGGATCTCGCCGGGGTCCATCGCCCACTCCGGGTCCAACGCCACTCCGACGTCGGGCTGGGTGAGGAACTCCTCGTAGTACTTCATCTCGGGCATGAACTCCGACTGGCCCGGTTGGATGTTCAGCAGCAGGAGTGCGTCGCAGCGACGGGCGGCATCCAGGTAGTACTGGACTTCCTTCGGCTTGACCCGGGTGCGGTAGCTTCCGTCGGACTGCGGGCTGCCGTGCACCACCACCGGGATGAATTCGAACACCGGCATGATCTTCTTGCCGTACTCGTACTGGGTGCCGACCTTCTCGATCTCCTTGCAGACCTCGTCGAGGTCGCCGGTGAGCCGCCCCATGTCGGAGCCAGGGTCGAAGCGGACCCCGGAGTACCCCACCAGGCGGTACTCGGGGAAGATCTCGTAGCCGCCACGCGGCAGCTCAGGCATGGGTTCCGGAGTCGCTTCGGGCTCGGCGCCGTCGGCGGTGGTGGTGGCGCTGTCGCCGGACTGCGCGGGTGTCGCCGTCGGTGCTGACGAGCAGGCACCCAGGGCCAGCGCCCCTGCTGCCAGCAGGCCCGCCACCGGCATCAACCGTCGGGACTGGTTCCACACTGCTGTCGCCACCCGTCACTCCTCGCGTCAGACGTCCCAGCAGGATAACTGCCCGTAGCCGTCGCGACGAAAAGCGACCGCGCGAGCCGCAGCGGATGTGGGGGACTCCACACCTGGGGCTTCGCCGCCAGAACTGGCAATGGGGAACGCGAGTTCTCCCCGACGACGCCAACTTTGCCGTACTCCGACCCCAGTCACCTGTCCGGTGACCGGAGAAGTAGCAGTCACGTCCCCCAGGTACGGCCGGTATCCCCCAGGTGTGCGGTCCCCCAAACGGGGGGCAACCGGCGCGCGAACACGCCAGACTGAGCGAGGAAACTCCATGTGACTGAGTAGGAGCACAGAGTGCAGGTTGCGGTCCCGATCGTCGCGGGGACAGCCATCAAGGGCGTCGCTGCCTCGATGATGATGCACGGGGTGCTGGAGCGGCATCCGAACGCGTTCCTGATTACGCTCGCGAACTTCGGGGTCACGTTGCCCCTGCACCGTTCCCAGGCCAGCCTGGCCCGAGACATCCGCAAAGGACTCCTCGCGCAGGGTCGAGACCCGGAGTCGCCGGTCGTCCTGGTCGGTCACTCCCAAGGCGCCCTGGCGTGCCTGCGGTACGCCACCGACAATCCGGGGCAGGTGCAGCACGTGGTCAGCGTGGGAGCTCCCTGGCTGGGGTCGCGCAGTGCCGCCCGCGTGTCACGGTTGCTGCGGATCACGCGCCGCGACTTCGCTCCGGCCCTGGCTGACATGGCCGAAGGATCACCGTTCCTGACCAGCCTCCATGCCGACCTGCCTTCGATCGCCGAGCGCGTCACGAACATCTACAGCCGGCACGAGATCGTGATCGCGCCCTACATCAGTGCCCACATCGACATCCCTGGCGTCGAGAACGTGCTGGTCGCCACCGACGACGAGTACCGCCGCCATCTGGAGTGCTTCCCGGAACTGACGATCGACGATCACATCAACGCCCGAGTGACCCACCTGAGTGAGATGAACTCCCCCGCGGTACGCGCACTCATCTGGCGCCGCGTCGACCGGGTGGGCGCACGCTTGAGCGCCACCGGCAGGTGAGTCCCGCCGACCCTGGTTCACCGCCGGTGTCACCATGGGGCATGAGCACAGCGCGCGAGGCATTGCTGGCGCGCGCTCGCGAACTCATGATCGACGGCCAGTGGCCGAAGACGCCACTCGCCGAAGTCGCCGCGTCAGCGGGGGTCTCACGCCAGACGCTGTACAACGAGTTCGGCAGTCGCGAGGGCCTGACCGCCGCTGTCGCCCAGCACACCGCCGACGGGTTTCGATCGGGCACGCTCGCCGCCGCCCGCGAGCATTCTGACCCGGTCGTCGCAGTGACGGCCGCCATGTCGTGGGCTCTCACGACCGCCGGTCAAGATCCCCTCATCAAAGCCGGTCTGACCGATGACGCCGCGGGCCTGTTGCCGTATCTGACGTATCGATCGCGGGAGATCCTGCTCCCGGTGGCAACTGGGATTGCCGCTCACTTGGACCGCCCCGGCGCCGAATGGGCGTGCGAGGTGGCACTGCGGATGACGGTCTCGCACCTGCTGTTGCCCCTGACGGACGACGGCTCGTACGTCGCTGCGGTGGGCGAACTGATCCGTCCCCTGTTCCCGGAAGAGGAGCCAGCGCATGGCCGATGACGCGACGATCCGGCCGGGTGCACTCCCCACGTACGACTGGGCGAGCCACGATCCAGCGGAGGTTCCTATCCCCTCGGGACTTCACGACGCGACAGCACTCACGGGATCCGAGCCGGCCCTGCTGCCCGATGCGCCAGCACCCGCGCACGGGCAACTGGTGGCGGTGGCGCACCCCCGGATCCGGTTGCTCGGCGCGTACTGGCATGAGGGGTGGCCGTTCGCTCAGCCACGCACGTGGTTGCGGCCCCAGGTGGCCGATCTGCTGTACGCGGCCACCGAGAGTCTGCCCGACGGCTTCGGACTCGCGGTCTGGGACGCCTGGCGTGATCCTCGACTGCAGCGAGTGCTCCACGACACCGTGTACCAAGACCCCCACCTGGCGCCCGGGTTCGTCGCCCTGCCCGACCCTGATCCCCGACGATGTCCGCCCCACGCGTCTGGTGGCACGGTCGATCTGACTTTGACGTGGCAGCAGCGCCCACTGTCGTTGGGCACAACGTTCGACGCCTTCGTTCCTGAGGCAGCGGCGGGAGCGTTGGAGCCCGATGGTGCGGTGGTCCCCCGTCAGTTTCGGCGCCTGCTTGCGCTGGCGATGGCCGGCCAGGGCTTCGTGGTGCACCCACAGGAGTGGTGGCATTGGGAGTACGGGACGCGCATGTGGGCGGCGGTCACCGGGCATGACCCCCGCTTCGGTGTGACCTCGCCACCAAGTCAGTGACTGGGTCGGTCACAGCAGCAGCATCACGACGCCGCCGTAGCAGGCGATCGACAGCAGGTCCTGCACGACCGTGG
>CAZCRC010000247.1:0-3696 GCA_964500995.1 uncultured Actinomycetes bacterium | reverse complement strand
CGATCCTGATCCTGGACCGCAACAACCGGGAAGCGCAGGTGATCGAGGACCTGGCACTCGTGTGCGAACGCTTGGCACCGGTGGCCGCGCAACTGGGCGCAGCGAGTGAACTCGCCGCGATCAGCGGCATCGTCGCCCGAGGTGGTGGGTACGAGCGGCAGCGAGCACGCGCCAAAGCCACCGGTGGCGACCTGACCCAGGTGGTGGCTCAGGTCGTGGCGGAACTGCGGTCCAGCTTCTCCGCGCGCGACCCGCGACGGTGAGTCCGCGCTGCGCTCACCGCCCGATCCGCTGCAGGAAGGGAGCCAACCGCCGGATGAACACGTTCTTGGCCGGTGCCGCGCTCAGGGGATCGATATGCGCGAACGACCGGGACCGGTCCACCGTGACGACCTTGCGCTGCGGCAGCCCCGACTGGCGGGCCAGCTCCCGGGCGGCTTCTCCTACTCGTCCGCCTCCGAGTTCAGCGTCGAACGCGAACATCGGCACACGCACGCGATCCCCCATCGTGGCCTTGACTCCCAGTACACGCTGCGCCGGATTCGATACGCCGTTGTTGACGAATCGACTGTCCAGACTCAATCGCACTGGGTGATACCAGGACGTGCCATCCACGCCCCCACGATGTGCGAACACCTTGGCGGCTCGGGTGGCGCTGCCCAGTTCCCCGTCCACCCATCCCCGAGGGTCGCCCGACGTTGCCAGGGATCCGATGTGGCTGTGCACCAGTGACAGGAAGTCCGGCGATGAGTCGCTGTCCACGCTGTACCCGTAGGTACCCAGATTCGTGGCCGGAACGGGCGGCTTGAGAGCGGCCGGGACCAAGGGGAGACTCTGCAATGCGGACGGCTCGTCGGGCCGAACCACCGCCGACGTGGACCCGAGCGCGTTGAACACCCCCGACGCCCACGGCAGCCCGAGGCCGAGCAGATCCAGGAATGGCGAACCGGACTGCAGTGCCGTCAGATCAGCTCGTGCTTGCGCGGCCGTCGGCAGTTGGGTGCTCGTGCCCCCGCCATCGATGAAGACGAGTCCGTCGAGATCCCGGACGCCGGGACGCCCGCCGAAGTTCCAGGAAGCGTAGGCAGTGGCGATCCGCCCGCCCAGGGAGTGTCCACCCAGGACGACGGAGCGCCCGCCGGCACCGGCGGCCTTGACGACGCGACGGATGTCGTGAACCGCGACGCGTAGTCCCCAATCTCGGGCGAACTCGGTGTCCGCCGTGGCGCGGGGCGTGAACCGGGATGGCTGCGTCGGGTCCGTCAGCCATCCCAGGTAGTAGTCGACCAACTCATCCGTGGTGACGTTCCCCGCCCGATACTGGCGCAGCACTGATTGGTCCTCGAGCAGGTTCTCCCGGCGTTCGATGGACCACACCTGCCAGCCATCCAATCGCGCCAGCAAGCCACGAGCCATCACGCGGAAGTTCGCTGCTCCCGCCGAGGTACCGGGGATCAGGACCAGGACGTTGGGGGCCTTCGCCGGCCCCTGCTTCAGGACTTGGACCTTGTTGTACCGGTCAGGCGTGGCTGCGGCATCGTACCCCCGCATGGTGACGAAATCATCGGCAGCAGCGGGGACGGCGGGGAGCACGAGGGCACCGACCAGCACCGACAGGGAGGCAGTCGCTGAGACAAGACGCGTGAGTGGAGCCATTCCCTACTATCACCCACATCGCCGGTTGGCGCAGCGGTGGTGGCGCGTGACTCGGCTGATGCCCAGTCAGGCGTTTCCTGCGAGTGCCTGGTCCGCGGTGACCCAGGGGAGATCCTGCGCCACGGCCACGGCTTCGTACGTGATCTGACCCTTGAAGACGTTGAGGCCGTTCTTCAGGTTCGGATCCTCGAGCAGCGCAGCGCGGTAGCCCTTGTCCGCGATCGCCAGAGTGAACGGCAGCGTGGCATTGTTCAGGGCGAACGTCGATGTTCGGGCCACACCACCGGGCATGTTGGCGACGCAGTAATGCACGACGTCATCGACGACGTAGGTGGGGTCGGCGTGGGTCGTGGCCCGGGAAGTCTCGGCGCACCCGCCCTGATCGATCGCGACGTCGACGATCACGGACCCCTTCTTCATCTTGCTCACCATGTCGCGCGTGATGAGTTTGGGGGCATCCGCGCCGGGGACGAGCACGGCACCAACGACGAGGTCAGCGTCCATGACCTCTTTCTCGATCGCGTCGTACGTGGAGTAGATCGTCTGCAGCATCGACCCGAACTGCTGGTCCAGCTCGGCCAACCGATGGATGTTCTTGTCGATCACGGTGACCCAGGCCTCCAAGCCCATGGCCATTCGGGCCGCGTTGGCCCCGACCACGCCACCACCGATGACCACGACCTTGGCTGCGGGAACCCCTGGTACCCCGCCCAGGAGCTGTCCGCGACCGCCATGGGCGACCTCGAGGCAGTGCGCGCCGGCTTGGATGGACATGCGCCCAGCGACTTCGGACATCGGAGCCAGCAGCGGCAGGCCACCGCGGTTGTCGGTGACCGTCTCGTACGCGATCGCCACACAGCCGGAGTCGATGAGTCCCTGGGTCTGCACCGTGTCGGGAGCTAGGTGCAGGTAGGTGAACAGGATCTGGTCAGTGCGCAGCATCGCGGTCTCGCTGGGCTGGGGCTCCTTGACCTTGACGATCATCTCGGCACGCTCGAAGATCTCCTCGGCGGTGTCGACGATCTCGGCCCCGGCGGCTTCGTACATCTCGTTGTCGAGCCCGATCGTCGCCGCCCCGTCGCGCTGCACGATGACCTGATGCCCGTGCGTCACGAGGTCCCGAACCGATGCCGGCGTCAGCCCGATCCGGTACTCGTGGACCTTGATCTCTTTGGGGACGCCGATGAGCATGGGTTCTCCTTCGCGTGGGTGCGTGGGGTGGCTGGATGGGAGGCGACATCCCTACTATCCCACGGATTCCACAGCAGACACCACCCGAAATCAACGGAAACCGTCGAATGGTCCCACTGGGAGATCGTCAGCTGACGACGATGGCCACTGCGGCGTACTGGACCAAGTACGCCGCGATCGTGAACGAGTGGAAGACCTCGTGGTATCCGAACCAGTCGGGGTGCGGGTCGGGCTTCTTGCGCCCGTACACGATGCCACCAAGGGTGTACAGCAGGCCGCCGAGCGCGATCAGCCCCACGATTCCGCCGCCATAGGCACTCCACATGGCCGGCAGGAAGAACACCGCCACCCATCCCAGAGCCAGATAAGACCCCACGACGAGCCAGCGGGGTGCCCCCCACCACAACACACGTACGACCAAGCCCAACACCGCGATCGACCACACCAGTACCAGCAGGATCGTTGCGGTGCGCTGATCGGGCAACGCCGCAGCGAAGGGGGTGTAACTACCGGCTATGAAGAGGTAGATGTTCGCGTGGTCCAACCGGCGCAACAGGGCGTTCGTGCGGGGCCCACCAGCCCCGAGGTGATACGCCGCGCTGGTGCCGAAGAGAAGCACTGTGGTCGCGACGTACACCGCCACCGCCACGCGCAATCCCTGGTCGGGCGTGACCACCAGAAGCGTCAGACCCAACAGGAACGCCAGCGGCGCAGCGCCAAGGTGGAGCCATCCGCGTAGCCGCGGTTTGACGCGCGCCTCGATGGACTGGCGCAACTCGTCCAGCCGTTCTGCGGGGTTCAGGGCGTGCGCGTCGCGCTCGCTCTCATCGATGGCCATTTAGTTACGGT
>CAZCRC010000246.1:0-3707 GCA_964500995.1 uncultured Actinomycetes bacterium | reverse complement strand
AGTTCGCAATCGGCACCGTGAACCCATTCGCCACCCGATCCACCGACCCGAACGTCGGGGTCAACGCGGCTCGCAGTGATGACCCGGTGACCTCACCGGAACCGTCACGGTAGCCATCACGAGTGGTGGTCACCGTCACTGTCGCCACCTCGCCGATGGCCAGGCCGGTGACCTTGACCTGCGCTGTGGTCGGTGACAGAACCTCGACCTCGACGCTTCCGGCGGTGGTCCCAGCGGCCCAGTCGTAGTCGCTGGGATCGTGGTCATCACCGTCGTAGTTGGTGATAGCCGCGGTCCAACCCCCGTCCCCGGGTGTCACCGGGCCGAACGCGGGGGTCAACCCCGCCTCCAACGCCGCCGCACTGTCGGAGCTTTCCCCGTCGAAGTAGCCGTCGCGGGTCGTGGTCACCGTGATCGTGGCCTGCTGGCCGTCCGCTAGACCCGTCACCACTACTCGCGCGGTCGTGGGGGTCAGTTCCTCGATGACCGCGTCACCTTCCGTCGTCGACACCGCCCACTCGTAGTCGCTCGGGTTGTAGTCCACGCCGTCGTAGTTCGCGATGGCGACGGTGAACCCGTTGTCGACGCGATCCACGGCTCCGAACGTCGGCGTAAGCGCAGCACGTAGCGATGTCCCTGTCAGGTCGGCATCTCCGGTCGCGTAGCCGGTGCGAATGGCGGTGACCGTGACGACAGCCGACTCACCGATGCTGAGTCCAGTGACGACGACGTTGGCTGTGGTGGCCGTCAACTCCACGATCTCCACGGCTCCGGCGGTGGTCTCTGCGCTCCAGTCGTACTGGCTGTCGTAGTTCGTGATCGCCGCTGTGAACTCCCCATCACCTGGCACGGGGTCGCCGAACGTGGGGACGAGTTTGGCGCTGAGGGAGCTCTCCGTGAGTTCGAACTCTCCGGTCGCGTAGCCTGCCTGGGTTGTTGTGACCACCACCGTTGCGGCATCAGCGGGCGGGAGTCCGGTGACGGTGACGACGTGGCCCACGCCCTGCACGTCCTCGATGGCCGCCGTACCACGTTGACTGGTGCGTTCCACCTGCCACGTGAACGACGGCCCTTCGTCGTAGTTGGTGATCACGGCCGTGAAGCCATCCGCTGTGCGTGTCGGTTCGGCCAACTCGGGCACCAACGCAGCCATCAGGGACGTCGCGGTGACCGGGGTGGAGCCGGTCGCATAACCGGTGCGGACTGAGCGGATCGTAGCGGTGACCTCAGTGTCGGGAGCCACGTCGGAAACCGTCACCTCAGCGCCATCGACAGTCACGGATCCCCCAGCCGTGGCGTCGCCTTCCCAGGTCCAGGCGTCGTCGTAGTTCGTGATCGGGACCGTGAACCCGTCGGCGGTGGGAGTCGGATCTCCCAGTGTGGGCACCCGAGGTGCGATGAGTGCTGCCCCGTTCACCTCGTTCGACCCCGTCACGGAGTCCTCACGGCTGGCCGTGACAAGGACACTCGCTTCCTGCTCCGGATCCAGGCCGGTGACCGCGACTACGTGGTCGTCGCCATCGGCGACGATCTGGACAGTTCCGGGCGACCCCTCGACCATGGCCGCTTCCCACGTGTACGTGTCGTCGTAGTTCGTGATGACGGCGGTGAATCCATCCGGGGCGCCCACGGTGTCAGCGAAGTCGGGGGTCAACGCCGCCAGCAACGACGATGTGGTCAGGTCGGCGGTGCCGGTCGCGTAGCCGACCCGGTTGCTGGTCACCGTCGCTGTTGCCGGCGTGTTCGGATTCAGGCCGGTCACGCGCAACTCGTGGTCATCGCCCACTGCGACGATCTCGGCAGAGCCCGGCCCCGGCACCGACGCCTGCCACTCGTAATCCGGGGCGTCATAGTTGGTGATGACAGCCTTGAAGCCATCCGCCGTTCGCACAGTTGTACCGAACTCGGGTACCAAAGCCGCGCGCAACGAGGTGGCGGTCGAAGTGCCGGAACGGTCCGTGTAGCCGAAGCGACTGGCGACGATCGTGGCCACGGAGTTGGTGTCGGGGGCAACGCCGGTGATCGTCGCCAAGCCGGTCTCATCATCCACCGCGACCACGCCATTGGCTGTGGCTGTGCCACTCCACTGGTACTGCGGATTGAAGTTCGTTACCTGGACGGTGAACCCGTCCGCCGTGGGTGTCGGGGTGCCCAGGGTCGGGGTCAGGGGTCCGGGAAGTTGGACCGGCAAGGGTGGGTCCGAGGGGTCACTGTCCCCCACCGCGTTGACAGCCGTGACGGTGAACTGGTGGAAGACCGTTTGCCCCGGGGGGTTCAGGTCCGTGGCGATGCAACTGAGAACGGGATCGTCGGCGGGATCTTCGGCGGGGGTGTAGATCGCCTCTGATACATCACACCCGACAGAACTGTCGGTTGTTGACCGGACTTCGAATGCCATCGGGGCAGCCGTGTCACCGTCCCTGGGTGCCTTCCAAGTGATCGTTGCCTCATCCCCGTTGTTCTCGGAACCGGTGCGGTCGACCGTGACGTCCGTCGGGGTGCCCGGTGAGTTGAACGTGGTCGTACCGCCGGTGTAGATCGTCCAACCCTTGCCCGGATCTGGCGTGGCATTGGTGGCTCGGGTCAGGTAGTTGTAGGCGGCCTCGGATCCCAGCGAGAACGCGCCCACCGTGTACTTGGGGTAGCTACCGCCACCGACATCGCTGAAATCAAGTCGCACGTTGTTCTTGACGGGCTGAGCCGCCCACGCGATGAGGATCTTGTTGAGCCAGGGGGTCGCACGCAGTCCGTACTTGTCCTTGGGCCCGGTGGTGGGTCGGATGCTAGAGAACATGTGGGTCATGTCCGTGGCCTTGGCCACGTTCCAGTCCGTCACGTCCCCGCGGAACTGGGTGCCGCGGAACACGGAGCGGAAATCCGTGACGTTAGCGGTGTCCCAGTCGCTGACGTCCTGGTTGAAGTTGGATCCGTAGAAGAGGTTCCACAGGCTGGTCAGCTTGGACGTGTTCCAGGTGTCGACCCGGCCATCAAAGGCGGTCGCGCCGTAGAACATGTCGACCATTCCGGTCCCGGTGACATTTCCGGTGTCCCAGCCGTGAAGGTCCTGATCGAACGCAGTGGCGCCCGAGAACATCCGGTACATCGTGGTGACCTTGCTGGTGTCCCACGCGCCCACCGGCTGATCGAACTCCTCGTTGTCCTGGAACATGTAGGACATGTCCGTGACGCTGCCGGTGTCCCACGGGCCGATCGGCTGGTTGAAGACCGACGAGCGGAACATCTGCTGCATCGTCGTGACGTTGCCGGTGTCCCAGTCGTCAATCCCGTCCGAGTTCGAGAACGCTTCCGCCGACTGGAACATCTGGGACATGTTCGTGACTGCCGACGTGTCCCAATCCGAGATACTGCCGTTGAAGAGTTCGGTCGAATAGAACATCTGCGACATATTCGTCACGCTGCTGGTGTCGAGTGAGTTTAGGTCCTGGCTGAAGTCATCGGCGTTGTAGAACATCTGCGACATGTTCGTGACCGACCCGGTCTCGGTCCAATCGATGGGCTGGTTGAAGGCGTACGCGTTGTAGAACATCTGCGACATGTTCGTCGCACTCGAGGGCGCCCAACCACTGACACTGCTGTCGAAGGTGATCGCGGAGTTGAACATCTGATTGAAGTTCGTGACGCTCGAGACGTCCCAGTTGTTCAGGGGCTGGTCGAACAGGTAGGCCGCCGTGAACATCCGGCTCATG
>CAZCRC010000245.1:0-3709 GCA_964500995.1 uncultured Actinomycetes bacterium | reverse complement strand
GGAGTTTCGTCAAGGTGCAGCCGCGGGCACCGGCTCCCGGGGCAGGAACGTGCCTGCCCGGCGTGCGGCCACACTGCGGATCGCGATCGTGCCGACGAACAGCGTGATCTTTGCGACGAGCGCCCAGCTGGCCACAGTGGGCCATGACCCTTGGGCGGTTGCCAGCCACCTCAAGCCATACGAGATCACCGCGCAATACGAGAACGTGAAGGCCCAGAACGACGCGGAGAACGTGAGCCGCCGGTACACCGAGATGAGGCGGATCTGCACGCCCACCATCAGGACGGCGAAACCCGCCAGTCCCAGTTGGATCGCATCGGGACGACCGCCATTGAGCGCAAACCAGGCACTGCCTGCCACCACCACGGGTGCGACGTCGATCGCCATGGTGGGCTGCATCGCGGGGGGGAGCGACGTCACCACGAAGTTGCGGTTGTTGATGATCGAGCCGACGATCAGCCAACAGATACCACCCAAGCCGAACGCCATGAGCCCGAGGTCGTTCTCGCCCAACGAAGCCAACGCAGTCGCGCTCAGCAGGCCCGCGGCAACGGTGGGCAAGTAGTAGCCGGACGACACTGCGGTCTCGGGAACGCCATTACCGACCCACTGGCCGGTCAACCAGGCCCCCAGAGCCAGCGCCACGAGCATCGCGGCCCAGGCGACCACGGTGGCCGGTCCGCGCGCCCAACCGCTGAGTTCGGGCACCAGAACGATCAGCGTCACCGGGATCAGGGCCAGGAACGGCGCAGTCACCGGATGATGGATCTCCTCCCGCACGCTGGTGTGACCCCGGGCGATGCGCCGGACGTACAACACCAGCAGCACCGCCCACACCACCAGCGTCAGGGCGGTCAGCGCAGTCGCGATCCCGGCCGGTGCGCCCAGGAACTGGTGAGCCAACCGCCACACCCCCGACAGCCCGGCCAAGCCGAACGCGATCGAGAAGCCGCTCGCCGGCAGTGCGAGGGGAGGAGTGCTCACGCGGTGAGCGTAGTGGCCCGCGCGCATCGCGGGGGTGAGGGTGGCACGATTCCAGGATGCGGAGTGCATGGCAGCGACTGAGCGCCACGATCGTGGTCCTGGTGGCGGGGCTGCTGGGGGTGACGGCGTGCTCGGCGACTGCGACCCAGCCCGCCCCGACGGTCACCGTGACACACACCGTCACGGCAGCGCCGTCCGCCAGTTCGACCACCAGCGCGTCGCCCGGGGCCACCGGGGCGACTCCCGCGAGTCCGTCGGATTCGCAGCTGCCCCCGGCGGCTGCCACCACGGACCTGCGCACGATGACGGTGTCGCAACTACCGCCGGAGGCGCAGGCGCTGCTGCCGCTCATCGCGGCGGGCGGACCGTTCGAGTACAGCCAGGACGGGCAGACGTTCCAGAATCGCGAAGGAATCCTGCCGCCCCAGTCGTATGGCTTCTATCGCGAGTACACCGTGGAAACCCCGGGTAGTCCTGATCGCGGTGCGCGGCGGTTCGTCGTCGGCGAGAACGGCGCTGTCTTCTACACCCAGGACCACTACCGCAGCTTCTCCGAGGTGATCCGATGACTGACGAGCCGTTGGCCGAGCCGCCCGCGATCCATCGGTGGCCTGACGTCACGTGGGCGGACAACTATGAGGCGCAGGTCCGGAAAGCCGGCTGGCAGGCGGTGCAGTTGGACACGCGCATGCGCTGGGACAAGGCGGGGTTCCTGGCCGCGTGCCGATCGACGTTCGGGTTCGCGGACTGGTTCGGCATGAACTGGGACGCGTTGGCCGACTCGCTGTCCGATGTTCCGGTGTCCGCCGACACCGGACTGCTGGTGCAATGGCGTGGCTGGGGCGGGATGGCCCGGATGTACCCGGGGGATTTCGCGGTGGCGTGCGACGTCCTCGCGGAGTTCGTGACCCGCCGTGCCGCCCGCGGCGAAACAGTCCTCCTCGCTCTGGTCGGCGAGGGGCCGCAACTGTAGGAACGGTCAGAGAACCGTGAACGCCACCCGACTCACGCGACTGTCCACGTGTCCGAGCCGTGCAGCAGGCGGGTGAGGTCGGACTGGTCGGCAGGATCGCCCGCGGCAGCGAGCTGATCGCGGACCAGTCGGTCGTAGGACGGCCGGGCCACGTCGCGGAACACTCCGATCGCGGTCTTGTCGAGCGTGGCGGGCTCGACCAGTCGCGAC
This sequence comes from uncultured Actinomycetes bacterium, assembly GCA_964500995.1. Taxonomy (GTDB): domain Bacteria; phylum Actinomycetota; class Actinomycetes; order S36-B12; genus CAIWTL01. The sequence goes on along the minus strand of CAZCRC010000245.1, from coordinate 1,542 downwards.
AGCGCGAACGCGACTCCGGGGTCGTCGGCGCCGGGGTTGTGCACGATCAGGTCGTCCTCGTCGACATCGGCGACCTCGACAACGGTCAGAGTGCCGTCGCGGCCGCGCACCACGCCGCGGTGGCCAGCTGCGCCGAACCGGATCGGCTCACCGGCCTGCAGCCGGATCAGGTGCTCATCCTTGATCCCCGACTCCTTGAGGGGCTCGAACGCGCCGTCGTTGAAGATGTTGCAGTTCTGGTAGATCTCGACCAGCGCCGAGCCCTCATGGGCTGCGGCAGCGCTCAGCACCTCGGTCAGGTGTTTGCGGTCGGAGTCAATCGTGCGGGCCACGAACGTGGCCTCGGCCCCCAGCGCCAGGGACACCGGGTTGAAGGGGTAGTCCAACGACCCCAGCGGGGTGGACTTGGTGATCTTGCCGACCTCGGAGGTGGGGGAGTACTGGCCCTTGGTCAGGCCGTAGATCTTGTTGTTGAACAGCAGGATCTTCAGGTTCACGTTGCGTCGCAGGGCGTGGATCAGGTGGTTGCCGCCGATCGACAGCGAGTCGCCGTCGCCGGTGATGACCCACACCGACAGGTCCGGTCGACTCACCGACAACCCGGTCGCGATCGCCGGTGCTCGCCCGTGGATCGAATGCAGGCCGTAGGTGTTCAGGTAGTAGGGGAAGCGGCTCGAGCATCCGATCCCCGAAACGAACACGATGTTCTCGCGGCGCAGCCCCAGGCTCGGCAGAAAGCCCTGAACCGCCGCCAGGATCGCGTAGTCACCACAGCCGGGACACCAACGGACCTCTTGGTCGCTCTTGAACTCCTTGGCTGACTGGGGAGCGTCGGCCTTGGGGACCAGTTCCAGTGCCGGCAGGTCGATGGCGGTCACGTCAGGCTCCGTTCGGACAGTGTGGCCATGTCGGGCTGGCCCGGTTCGATCTCGGACATGATCACGTCCACGAGCTCCTCGGAGCGGAAGGGCAAGCCACGCACCTGGTTGTAGGGGCGGGCGTCGACCAGGAACTTGCCGCGGATGAGCAACGCCAGTTGGCCCAGGTTCATCTCGGGGATGATCACGCGGCGGTAGCGGCGCAGCACTTCACCGGTGTTGGCCGGGAACGGGTTGAGGTGCCGCAGATGTGCCTGCGCCACCGGATGCCCCGAGTCCCGCACCGCCCGGCACGCAGCGGCGATGGGGCCGTAGGTGGACCCCCACCCGAGCACCAGGACATCGGCTTCGCCGGTCGGGTCGTCGACCTCGAGCAGGGGGATGTCGGCGGCGATCCCATCGACCTTCGCCTGTCGGGTGCGCACCATGTGGTCGTGGTTGGCGGGGTCGTATGAGATCGCGCCGGTGATGTCTGCCTTCTCGATGCCACCGATGCGATGCTCCAACCCCGGCGTTCCGGGGATCGCCCACGGCCGCGCCAACGTCTCCTCGTCACGCAGGAACGGGTGGAACACCGGTTCGCCCTTGGCGTCGGTGTCGTTGGGTTCACTCGCGAACGTGACGCCCAGTTCTGGGAGTGCATCGACATCGGGCACCCGCCAGG
>CAZCRC010000244.1:0-3718 GCA_964500995.1 uncultured Actinomycetes bacterium | reverse complement strand
AGGTCACGACGATGTCGGTGGCGGCGCTGTTCACGATGCCGCAACGCATCTACGATCTCGGGGTGACACTGGCGACGAACGGGGAGCGCAGTATCGAGAGTCCGGTCAGTGTGGTGGGTGTGACCCGTCTCGGCGGCGAAATTGCTGCGACTGATGAGCCCATGGACGCCAAGATCGGGTCGTTCCTCGGGTTGGCTGCGTCGCTCAACCTGTTCCTGTTCCTGTTCAACCTGCTCCCGATCCTGCCGCTGGACGGCGGTCACGTGGCCGCAGCCCTCTATGAGGGCGCGCGTCGCCGGTGGGCCTCGTGGCGCGACCGGCCCGATCCAGGACCCGTCGATACGGCGCGACTGCTGCCCCTGACCTACTCCGTGGCGATCGTCCTCATCAGCGTGGGTGCGCTGGTGATCTGGGCCGACTTGGTCAAGCCGATCACTCTGGGCGGGTGAATCTCATGGGTCGGCACCAGCGTGCCCCGGTACGGTAGCGACCTGAGGAGGCGACCATGCGGGTTCCACTGGTGGCGGTAGCGATCGCGGCGGCTGTGGCGGTGGCTACTGCGATGCCGACTGCGGCTCCAGCGCAGACCGTCCCCGAGCCGACCTCGATCGTTGCGGTGGGCGACATCGCCTGTCAGCCCGATTGGCCGGGGTTCAACAAAGGCAAGGGCAAGGGCAACGTCTGTCGGCAGAAGTACACCGCCGAACTCGCCCAGCGGCTTCAGCCCGATCAGGTGCTGATCCTGGGTGACGTCCAGTACGAAGAGGGCTACCTGAAGGACTACAGCCTCGTGTTCCACCGCACCTGGGGCCGCCGTTTTCTGGATCGGTCGGATGCGACGGCCAACCGGATGTGGCCGGTGCCCGGAAACCACAGTTACCGGGACAAGGACGCCGCTGGATACTTCGCCTACTTCAACGGCGGCACTCCCGCCAAACCGAAGAAGTCGGGCATTGCCGGGACCACTTACCAGGGCTGGTACCGAAAGGACGATATTCCGGGGTGGACCCTGCTGGCTCTCAACGCGAACTGCATCTACCTCAAGAAGGGCTGCACCACGCGGTCCGCGCAGTACCGCTGGCTCCAGGAGCAACTCAAGGACACCGAACAGTGCACCTTGGCGTACTGGCACGAGCCCCTGTTCAACAAGGGCAAAGAACCGGCCGCTCACGCGATGCTGCCCTTCTGGGAGTTGCTGTACGAGGCGCGCGCCGATGTGATCCTGAACGGACATGACCACACCTATCAGCGTTTCCCCCGGCTGAGTCCCCAAGGCGACCCGGACCCCAACGGTCCGCAACAGTTCATCGTGGGCACAGGTGGCAGGAGCCTGACCACGTTCGCCAAGAAGCCCTCCCAGCCCGACGTGGTCACCCGCAGTTCGACGACCACCGGAGTCCTGGAACTCCAGTTGGGCGCGGGCGAGTACTCCTGGGAGTTCGTGCGCGCTCGCTACCCGGGCAACGGCTCCTACAGCGACGAGGGCACCGCCACCTGCCTCCCGGCTTCCTGAGTCGACGACCCCGGCCTACGGAACCCCGGGGTCGGGAGCATCGCCGACTTCCGCGCCGGTCGGATCCGGTGCCGAGATCAGCCGGCGGTCGGTGGTGACCTGCGAGCCGAACCGCATCAGGTGGGTCGTGAGTTCGTCGGCTGCCGCGTGGAGTTCGGTATCGGTGACCGGATCCAACGCGTCCAGGATGAACAGGGCGGCCGAGGTCTGATCTGTCAGCTGGGTCCGTCGTCCCTGACGCCAGTTCCAGCGCCGACAGGTCACTCCCGCGTCGTCACACCAGACCACCTCACCGGGGTCGGGGTGCTCGATGACGGCTTCACCTGCAGCCGTGGTGTCGAACAGTTCTTGACCGGTCGCGCGCACCAGTTGCGCCGGGCCGACGTAGTGGGCCAGATCCTCACCCCCCAGCGGGATCTGGTGCTTGACCGAGATGGCGTTGTAGGTGTCCGTCAGCCGGTTGACCCGGGGCAGGCCGGCGTCCATGCGTCGCATCAGCGCCTCGAGACTGTTGCGCGTGCGTTGCGGCTTGGCCCCGAAGCCGCGGTATGCCTCCCGCCAGGCAGCGACGTGCGGCATCTCGGCTGCGGGACAATTGTGGAGTGCCGCCCTGGCCGTGACTTCGGCCGATTCGACAAGTTCGTCGTCGGCGGCATCCGGCGGTCCGGGTGTCAGCCCCGCGACGGCCACCAACAGGGCGCGGTAGTCAGGGCGCAGTTCGAACACTGCGGGCGACACGGTGGCTCGAGCGAGGAAGGGGGCCGGGGCAGCTTGCATCACGACGGGCTCTCCGTTCTTGCGGTTACCGTCGGCTCGAACACGGCCAGGCTGAAACGGGCCGGGGCAGGTCCGGGGTTGAGGTAGGTGTGAGCGGTGTCGGCGGCGAATGACACCGCGTCGCCCGTGTCGAGCTCCACGGTCTGTTCCGCGATGGTGAGGGCGAGTTGTCCGGTCAGGACGTGAAGCAGTTCGTGAGTTCCCGACTTGTGGGCCGGGCTGTCGTGCCGGTCGCCGGGTGTCAGCGTCCAGTCCCAAAGTTCCACCACATCGGGCGGGGCAGTGCCTGCCACCAGCACCCCGCGACCACCGCCCGGGCTTTGCCACAACTGGGCACCCTGACCGGAACGTGTGACAGTCACAGGGGCTGGAGTCGGAGCATCGACCAATGCCGGCAGCCCGACCCCAAGTGCGTCGCTGATGCGCAGGAGGACGCCGATGCTGGGGTTGGCCGCGCCCTGCTCCACGGTGACCACCATGCGGCGACTGACGCCCGATGCCCGGGACAGTTCGTCAAGCGTCCAGCCCCGGCCGGTCCGTTCCTGTCTCACACGGGCGCCGATCGCGCGTGACAGGAGGCCGGTCTTGTCGTCCATGAGTGCACGATAACGCACAAAGAGTGCACTTGAGGGCGGGGGAGGCGCCTCAGTCAAACCCCACCGGAGCACAGGTGCGGAGGCACGGTTGCGCGTCGACTTGGGCAACTCCACCGCCGGGGCGATACTGGAGACTCGTCGAGTCGGAGGTACGTGTGACCGCCATTCCCCTGGGGACGCCCTCGGTTGCCACGCTCGCGCCGCGGCGGGCGAGTCGGCAGATCCTGTTGAAGCACCCCACTCATCCGGTGGCCGTCGGTGGCGATGCACCGATCTCGGTTCAGTCCATGACCACGACCGTGACCGCTGACGTCAACGCCACCTTGCAGCAGATCGCGGAGTTGACCGCGGCGGGCTGCCAGGTCGTGCGAGTCGCGGTCCCCAGCGCGGACGACGCGGAGGCGTTGCCGCTGATCGCCCGCAAATCCAACATCCCGGTGATCGCCGACATCCACTTCCAACCCAAGTACGTCTACGCCGCGATCGACGCCGGCTGCGCTGGTGTTCGCGTCAACCCCGGCAACATCAAGAAGTTCGACGATCAGATCGCCCAGATCGCCAAGGTCGCGGGCGACGCGGGGACACCCATCCGGATCGGCGTGAACGCCGGTTCGTTGGACCCCCGCCTGCTCGCCAAGTACGGCAAGGCCACGCCCGAGGCGCTCGTGGAGTCCGCCTTGTGGGAGTGCTCCCTGTTCGAAGAGCACGGCTTCACCGACATCAAGATCTCCGTCAAGCATCACGACCCGGTCGTGATGGTGCAGGCCTACCGACTGCTCGCCGCCAAATGTGACTACCCGTTGCACCTGGGCGTGACCGAAGCGGGCCCGGC
>CAZCRC010000243.1:0-3721 GCA_964500995.1 uncultured Actinomycetes bacterium | reverse complement strand
GGACCTCGGGACGCAACTCCGCATCCCACCACCCCGCCTGCGTCCAGTCCGGCCGCGAGTCCCGCCACGACGCACCGCCGAAGTCGAGATCGAGCTCATTGAGGGACATACCTCATCACAGCAGGGGGGTCCGACAGTTCGGAAGGGCCAGCGACCACCAGCGGATTGGATCAACGTCCCAGTACCGACGACCTTTCGGGAGGCGTCAGGCGCGGGATGCCGGCGTCCTTTACGTCTCGTCGCGGTACGGCGCCAATGCCGCAACGCGGGTCCTCAGTTCGGTCGCGGAATCCGGTTGGCCCGACCCGTCGTAGTAGTCGGCGGCTTCGGTGTACTCGTCGATCTGTGCGGCGAGGATCGCCTGGAGTTCGGCCCAGGTCAGGACCCGTCGGGCGGCCTCCGTGGCTCCGACTCCTGACTCGGCGCCGGCGATATGTGTCCCGACAAGGCTCGAACTTGGGGTCGCAGCTATCGCCTCGGCGTTGTCCAGGGCCGCCAGAGCCGAACGCAGTGCGGCGACGACCTGAGGTTGGCGAGCCTTCATCGCGGCGGTGAGGTCAGTGCGCATTCGGACCCGCAGGTCAGCGGCAGCGTCGGTTGGGTCGACGGGGGAGGGTGCCATCGGCGGTCAGACGTTGTCGCCGCCGGGGAGTACTTCGACTCCGCGCCAGAAGGCCACGTAACCCTTGATCTGATCGGCGGCCGGCAGTGGCTCGGGGTACGTCCATGCGGCGTCGGCATTCACCTCGCCGTCGACCGTCACGCTGAAGTACGACGCCTCGCCCTTCCACGAGCAGATCGTGTGGGTGTCCGTGGCGGTGAAGTACTCGTCGTTCAGTGATTCGCGAGGAAAGTAGTAGTTGCCCTCGATCATGATCGTGTCGTCGGAGTCGGCCAGCACTGCGCCATTCCAGATCGCCTGCATCGTGGGGTACCTCCTGGGGACCTTGTCGTCGTCCAACGATCCCACTGATCGGTTCGATGCACAGTTCGACGGGAGCGTCGGCCCAGTCACGCCGCATCAGCGGCGGCCTCGATCCGGCGGCGGCGATTCTCCAGGTGGCCAGCGGTCAGCTCGACATGTTCCAGCCACACGCCGTCCCATTCGACGAACTGAACCATCGCGACACCGGCGGGGTCGGGGCTCGCTTCGACGACGGCAGCTGCCCCCGCCGCTTCGGTGAGCGCGCGAACCTCGTCGCGCGCCCCGTCGATCAGGGTGGACGCATCGGTGGTGAACCCGGGGTCCACACCGGGAGCGTCAGCGAGTGCCGACAGGACGGCCAGTTCCGCGGCCAGGAACCGTTGGCCGGCCAACACCGCGGCTCGGTCCAAAGGCACTCGCACGTTGTCGGGGGCGTCCACCACTGGCACGTTGTGCAGCACGGCGCACCCGAAGTACAGGTGCCGACTGGCCATGACCAGACGGGTCCACGACATCGTCGGTGGAGGCTGAGGTGGTTGCTCCAACGCGGCGAGATCGCTGGCCTCGGAGGCCGCGCGGATACTCATCCGCGCCTGGTCGGCTGCGTGCTCGAAATCCGCCACGTCCACTCCGAGCAACCGACGATTGGTCACCACGAGGAGCCGTTCTGCCGCCTTGGCGGCCACGACGATCCGTCCCGCGACGTGTTGCTGGACGCCGCGTGGCCACAGCAGCAGACTCACGGCAAGTGAGACCGTCAGCCCGATGAGGACGTCCTCCAGTCGCGTGATCGGTACGGCGCTCTCCTGCGGAGTGATCAGGGTCATGCACAGCACCACCAGGATGGTGAACGCGGCCTGCGGCATCCACAGGCGTTTCGGTGGCGCGAAGCCTGCGATGAATCCGGCCACGGGGATCAGCAGGGCCAACACCACGGGGTACGGACGCAGCGTCGTCGCGAGCACGAACGAGACCGCGAAACCGACGAACTGTCCCACCACAGCGGCGCGGACCGTTCGCCCAGTGCCCATCGCGTCGAACCGCAACGCCCCGATTGCCCCCATCACGATCCAGAAGCCGTGCGAGATCATCGGCAGCCGAGCGATGGCGATGGCCACCGCCAAGGCGATCGCCCCGCGTGCGGCGTTGCGGAACCACGGCGATGAGGGGTGGAGTTGCTGCGCCAGCAGTCGCAGCGGCGTCGAGCGCCACTCCGGCAGGGCGACGGCACCTGCCTGCAGCAGGGCTGTCCGAGGTTTGCGACCGAGGGCGACTTCGGCCTGCACCCCGAGCCCGACGGTCAACATGGACGCGACCCGCAACAGGAAGTTCCGCGATGCGACATCATGCGCCCGATCGGCGTCATTGGTGTCGACCGCGGCACTGAACTCGTCGGTCAGGTGATCCCACTGTTGACCCCTGATGTCGACCAGTCCGGTCAGCGTCACCTGCGCCTTTCCGGTGGCCAGGCTCTGTGCCACTGACGCAGCAGAAGCCTGCACCGCCTGTGGTAGCGACGCACCAGTGGGATGTGCCCCGACGCCGGTCTGGATCCTGGTCACGCACAGGGTCTGCAACTGATGCAGGTAGTCCAGGATCGAGATGAAGCCCCGATCGTGCGGCAGGACGCCGCTGGGACGCGATCGATCCCCCTGCCACTTGGTGTCCAGGGCGGCAGTGGTGGCCGCGAAGTTCGCATAGGCGGCTTGAGCGCCAGGCGTGACGACCGGCCACAGCGTCGGAACCGCGTCGGCGAACGCCTGACAGGCGGCCGCGAACTGTGGATGGGTGGCATCCCGCACATACCCGGGCAGGATGAACAGGGCCCCGGCACTGGCGATCAGGCAGCCGACCAGCCACGCCTCAAGCGACACCGGCAGGGTCTGCATGGCATCCGAGTTGGCGGCTTCGCTCAGGAAGGGAAGCAGCAGCGGAATCCCCGCCCGCCCGAACTGACCCCGGTAGACCCCGGCGAGGAGCAGGGTGAAGCCCGCGAGCGCGGCACCCACGATCGCCACAGTTTCGTACGGACTGACCAGTGCCCCCAGGGTGAGCATGACGGCACCGCCGCAGCTGACGATCAGCAACGTGATGGCGCGAGCGACGAACGGCCCACGGAAGTCGCCGATGACCAGCAGACCCGTGACGGCGAAGACCCCAAGCAGGCTCGCCCCGCCCAGGTGCAACACCTGGTCGAGCACGATCAGGACTACGGGAAGCACCACCGCAACCCGGATCCCACGGGCGACCAGCGGATCGGACATCACGCCCGGAGTGTCCCAGGGGTGACCGCCGGATGTCGGTTCGTGAGCCAGTCCACACCCAAGCCCAGGAGATTCGGTCCAGGGTAAGGGTTGCCTAAGTTACCCTGGTGGGGTTGGACGTGGTGCCCGTGGCGAAAGAGGTCAACGTGAAGCGTGTTCTGGCTGTAGCGACCGCGCTGCTGCTTCCCCTGGTGTTCGTGACGGCATGCTCGTCGGGGGACTCCGGCTCCACAGCCAGTGAGTCCGCTGCCCCGGCGGACCTCACCGTGTACTCGGGCCGCACCGAGAACCTGATCTCGCCGATCATCGATCAGTTCGAGCAGGCGACCGATATCAACGTCGACGTCCGCTACGGCGATTCCGCCGATCTGGCCCTGCTCATCGAGCAGGAGGGCGATCGCAGCCCGGCCGACGTCTTCATCTCGCAGAGCCCCGGTGCCATCGGGTACCTGACGGACAAGGGCCGCCTCAGCCAGGTGGACGCCGAGACGCTGAAATTGGTGGACCCGGAGTTCCGCAACAAGGACGGGCA
>CAZCRC010000242.1:0-3749 GCA_964500995.1 uncultured Actinomycetes bacterium | reverse complement strand
CCCGCATTCCGATCGCGGGCGTCCGCTCCATGATCGCGCGAGCCAACTCGCGGTGGACGCCCACGGGGCATAGGACGGACAGCGTCGTGGCGGGTCGTCCCTTCTTCATGTGGATCGGTGTCAGCCACACGTCCGAGGCCCCGAGGTCAAGCAGGTCCTGCTGGATCCCGGGCCACAGGCGCGGGTCGATGTCATCGACGTTCGTCTCGAGCACCACGGCGGTGAGCGGAGGCAGCCCCCCGGCACCACCATCTCCCCCGTCCACCGCGTCCCCCAGTGCGTGACCGACGAACACGCGGGTGACGTTCGCGAATGGTCCGGGATCGGCCGTCCCCGCGCCGACGCCCACTCGCTCGACCCGCATCACCGGCCCCGCCTGCCAACGGTCCACCAGGTGGACCAGCAGGGCGGCTGCCGTGGGGGTGCAGGCCTCGAACGGGGCCGGTCCCGGCTGCGCTGGTGCACCGGCGTGAGCAAGAAGTTGCGACACGGCGGGTGTGGGGACCGGCAGGAGGCCGTGGTCGCTGGCGACAGTGCCGCTGCCCGTGGACACGGGGGTGCAGGTGATCAGCTGCGGGTTGAGCGAGGCCGCCGCCGCGATGGTTCCGACGACGTCGCACACGGAGTCCCACGCGCCGACCTCATGGAAGTGGACCTGTTCGGGGTCAATGCCATGGACGGTGGCCTCCGCCTCGGCCAGGACGGCGAAGGTGGCCAGCGCGCCCTCCTTCACCGGCGGAGTCAGGTCCGCCGCGGTGATCGCGCGGCGCAGGTCGCTCCACTGTCGATGTGGCGACGGGCTGGCCGGCGGTCGCACCACGACCCGCTCTGCCCGCAGTCCCGCCCGCGTCACTGGCTCCGTCGCCACTTCGGCCCCCGGAAGCACGGCGTGGATGCTGGCCAGAACGTGTGCCCGGTCGGCGCTGGCGTCGAGCAAAGCCGCCAGCAGCATGTCGCCGGCCGCACCGATCGACGCATCGATGTGTAGCACCGTGTCCGACGGAGGTGCTGTGGCCCCGGCAATCACGTGGACCGCCCTCGCCGCGCGATCCGGGCCGCGTGGACCCCGGCCCCGTACCCGTTGTCGATGTTGACCACGACGACGCCGGGTGCGCAGGAGTTGAGCATGCCCAGCAACGCGGCGAGCCCGCCGAACGAGGCGCCGTAGCCGACGCTCGTAGGGACCGCCACGACAGGTGTCCCCGTGAGTCCGCCGACGACGCTGGGCAGGGCCCCTTCCATCCCGGCCACGACGATGATGCTGTCGCAGGCATCGAGTTGGTCCTGGGTTGCCATCAGTCGGTGCAGGCCGGCGACCCCGACGTCGGTGATCCGAGTGGCTCCGGCGCCATGCACGAGCACCGTCAGTTCCGCCTCGGCCGCGACGGGACCGTCGGAGGTCCCCGCCGCCACGATGCCGACCAATCCGGTTGTCGCCGGAAACTTGCCGACGACCACAGCCCGGGCTTCGAGGTCGGTGTGGCAGGGCACCTCGCCAAGGCCTGCCGCCACTGCCGTCGGGTCGGCCACTCGGGTCGCCAAGATCGCGCGTTCCGGGTGGGCCTCGTGCAGGTGGCGCAGGATTGCGACGATCTGCTCGGTCGTCTTTCCGGCGCCGTACACGACCTCGGGGTCGCCAGTACGACGAGCCCGGTCGGTGTCCACACGCGCGAAGCCGAGATCGGTGAACCCCGCAGCATCGTCGTGGGACATGGGCGCCACCTTACGCCGGTCACCCCGCCCACCGGTGCCGATAGGCTGCGGGCGTGACAGTCGTTGGGCTTGTGGTGGCACTGGTGGCTCTTGCCGTCGCGGTACTCGCACTGCGACGCGCTGATGTGGTGGAGCGCCGAGCCAAGCAGTGGTCGGGGGAACCAACTGCCCCCGCCCCAGCGGGCGCCGACACCACCGCGATCAGTGACCTGCGCGCCCGGGTGCAGCGCTTGGAGACCTCGGGAGACACGAGTGGACTCAGCCGGGTGGCGGTGGTCCGATACGACGCATTCGAAGAGCTGGGCGGTCGGATGTCCTTCAGCGCTGCCATCGTCGATGACGCCGGCCGCGGACTCGTCCTCACCGCGATCCATGGCCGGTCCGAGACTCGCTCGTACCTGAAACAGGTGCCGGTCACTCCCGACAGCGGTCAGCGGGAACTATCCCCCGAAGAGACCCAAGCGGTGGCAGCGGCATTGGCGGGCGGGCGATGACCACGCCGATCAGGTCAGTGGCCTATCTGGGTCCGGCAGGGACGTTCGCCGAGAGTGCCGTGATGAGCCTGCCGAGTGTCGCGGGTGCCGTCCAGGAACCGGCGGGGTCGGTGATCGGCGCGTTGGACCGCGTCCGTGACGGGTCCGTCGACGCCGCCGTTGTGCCCATTGAGAACTCCATCGAGGGCTCGGTCTCGGGCACTCTCGACGAGTTGAGCGCGGCGCCGCCGCTGCGGATCACAGCTGAGGTCGCCGTCCCGGTGCGCTTCACTCTCATGGCACAACGCCCGATGGCGCTTGCTGACATCACCGCCGTGGGGACCCATCCCCACGCGTCAGCCCAGTGCCGTCGATGGCTGCACGAGCAGATGCCTCAGGCCCGCGTCGTGGCCACCGACTCCACTGCGGGCGCGGCAGAGGGACTCGCGCAGGGCACGGCGGAGTTCCAGGCCGCCATCGGCAATCACCTCGCCGCAGAGCGGTTCGGACTGGTGGCATTGGTCAGCGACATCGCGGACAACCGTGAAGCGGTCACCCGGTTCGTCCAGGTGGAACGCCCAGGGCGGCTGCCCGCCCCGACCGGAGCGGACAAGACGAGCCTGTTGCTGTTCATGAAGGACAACCGGTCGGGTGCCCTGCTGCAGATCCTGACGGAACTCGCGGTTCGCGGGATCAACATGACCCGCCTGGAGTCGCGACCCACGCGGCAAGTGCTGGGCGAGTACTGCTTCTCCGTCGACATCGAAGGACACGTCGCCGAAGCCCGCATCGGAGAGGCCCTGCTCGGCCTACACCGGATCTGCGCCGATGTCCGATTCCTCGGGTCCTATCCGCGGCTCGACGGCAAGCAGCCCGTCCTGCCGCAAGGCCTGGCCGACGACGATTACGCGGCCGCCAGCGCCTGGTTGGCCGGTCTGCGCGAGGGCCGCTGACCAGCTCAGGCTGCATCCGGTCAGCCTCGAGGCGTCACTTGGTCTGGATGACCCGGCCGTAGGCGTAGATCATGCTGCGGTTCCAGCCCTCGTCGGCACGATCGACGATCACGCCGGTCCGTGAGTTCAGGGCCTGCGCGATGCGACCCTTACCGACGTAGATGCCGACGTGGCCATTGCCGCGGTACAGGGCAATGTCGCCGACCTTGCGGTTCTTGCGACTGACCCGCTCCAGTGAGCCGGCCAACTGGTAGGACGTGCGAGGCAGCACCTTGCCGGTCGCCTTGCGGTAGGCGAAGTTGACCAGGCCGGAGCAGTCGAAGGCACCGGGGCCGATGGAACCGAGGCTGTAGCGGTCACCCTTCTGCGCTGTGGCGATGTCGGCGATGCGCTCGCGAAGTTGATCGGCCCGCTCCACGTTCTTGGTGCGGATCTTGGTGGCCGCGTCAGCCTCACCGGTGGCGGCAGGGTTGACCGCCAAGCCGGTGACGGCGATACCGGCCACGAGGGCGCCCGCGGCAAGCCGCCGGCGATTGGTGGTCAGGGTCTTGGTGGACGTGCTCCTGGGTTCTCCTGAAGGGGTCAGCGGGGGCGAATGACGCGGTGGTAG